>NZ_JBWJVK010000056.1:0-11119 GCF_056428945.1 Flavobacterium sp. GNP010
GAAGGATTTTTTATGATTTCTATAGTTTTAATATCCTCAACTGATAAAGCGTTAAGATCATTTATTCCAATCTTTTGATTGTCTATATAAATTAAAGCATTTCCTTTTCCAACAATTGATATGCTCTCCTTGTCGCCACTTATTTGTATACCTGGCAGTTTGGATAGCAAATCCATTGGATTTGGAACCGTTTTAAAAATAGAAGAAGCAATATCTACTTTTATATTTCCGTTTGTATTAGTGAAAATATTTTTTTTGCTTTTCAATACAATTTCGTTTAATTCAGTAAAACTGATTTTTGATAAAACTAATTTTAGGTTTAAATTTTGATTTAAAGTAATTTTTTGATCAATATCGTCAAAATCTTCGCATTTAATTTGAATATTATAATTTCCTTCATTTAACGAAGTAAAAAGGAAATGGCTATCTACTATTGATTCTATTTTAATTAATTGATTAGTTTCTGAATTAAATAAGTAGGCATTACCTTCATTTATAATTTCATTTTTTGAACTCGTAATTTCTATCTTTAAAGTAAGATTATTTTGCGAAAATCCTATTAAGCAGTAGAAGAACAATGCGGAAGAATAAAATTTTTTAAGCATTTTATTTTGTTAGGGTTTTTAATTAATACTTCCGCAAAGAAAAAAAAAAACACTCGTCAAAGTGCTTTTTTTTGTATGATTTAAGTACTAGTACTGGTACTATTTTTGAAATTTACTAATTAACTCTTTTCTATTTGAAACATTTAACTTATTGTAAATGTTGGTAATATGCGTTTTAACGGTGTTTAAACTAATAAATAGTTCTTCTGCAATTTCTTTATTGCTTTTACCGTCTATTATGTGTTTTTTTATCTTTGTTTCTTGATTACTAAGTTCTTCAATAATTGTTAATCTCTTTTTAGATTTAATTGAGTAAATATTATAGATGAGAATTACTATTATTATTCCAAAGATGAAATTTACAATTATGCTTAAAGTTTGTTTCTTTTTTATATTAATCAAATTATAAGTATTCAATTCTCTTTCTAGGAAAAAATATTCAAGATTATTTATTTCACTAGATTTTAGTTCATCAAGCAAACGAATATAATATTCTGAATTTAGTGAAATATCTTTTTGAAGTAATTTTTTTTCATTTAATTCCTTTACACTTAGAAGTTTTATTGCTAGAGTTTTTAAAGAATCTTTTGAGTAGGTTCTAATTTTCTCTAAATAATCTTCTGTATTATTATACTTTATTTCTTTTTTAAATTTTTTAAATTTCTGTTTTTCTTCATCAATAGGATTATATTCTTTATGGAAACTTTCTGAAAGTGATGTTTTTTTTGTTGGTATAATTTTAGTATCATTTTGGCCAAACAGACCAAAAGTTATAATCAATAATAGGAAAATATATTTTTTCATTTTTTTATAAAAATTTTTGTAAAACGTATTTTTTATTTACTGTTTATTGACAAATATATTAAATTTGAGAATTGTCTTGGATTCTTGAGTCTGCGCTTAAATAACACACAACTTGTATACATGCGCTACTAAGTAGCGTATTACATTCAAATATACATTTTAATTATTATCTTACAAATCATCAAATGGACTTTTTATTTGTTGAATCCTTTTTGGTTAATTGCTGAAATTTCATTTCGATAATTTACATGCAATAACTAACATACAAAACCCTTTCTAAAATTCTTTATAGTTTTCCAAATAGGCAATAAAAAAAGATGCCATTAAGCATCTTTTTATATCATTTTTTTTATCCGTTACAGTTCTCTGTCAGTGTTTAATTATTTTACTTCCGTTTTGCATTCTCTTTGATAAACTTGTCTATATTAATATCTACGTTTAAGATATTGATAGTTTTGAGATTTAGTGCTTTTCCAAGAAAAATTAATTTTTCTAACGTAGGATTAGCGCTACCTCTTTCAATTGTACCAATTAAATGTTTTGTTAAACCAATATTTTTATCAGCAAGTTCTTGCTGAGAAATATTTCCATTATTATAGTCTGAGCTTGGTATTTTTTCACGGAGTTTTCTCATTTCCTCTCCTAATTTTTCTTTTTCAGTCACATCGTTTTTATTAGCTTTTGCTAAAATTCATTCTTATTTACGAAATAAATGGTATGATATATCATACCGTGTTATTTTTTTTATTATGTTTGTAATATAATTGCATATTAAATGTAATTTTGCGATTCTTCATATAAAATATTTGAAGCATTCGCTTTGAATCTCGCGTCGAAAAACTGGTACTTTAAGCAACGAGATGATAAGTTAGATGCTCACGTCCCATGGCGTGGGCTCACTTATTGTTGCACGGTATACCAGTACCTTCGGCGCAGTAAGCTGAGTTCCATGCCATTTTTTATGCGCAAAAGTTACTCCCTTTTATTCTTAGCAAATCTTCTTTTTTACAGTATCGTAAATCAATGAATTTATTGAATTAGTTAGTTTGGAAACGCACTGCCTGAGTTGGGCTGCAACTGGCAACGGCAGTGTACTTTCCTAAAAAAAACAACATAAATTCAAAAGCCTTTGCACCCAAAAAAAGAGTGCTCTCAAGATCTTCGCTATCAGCAATAGCGCAAATCGAAATAATAAATTGAAAAACAGCAAACAACAACGAAAAGATGAAATACTATAAAACTATAAAAGTTACTTTAATTCTAGCTTTAATTACACTGATAATTTGTTGGCTTACTGGTTCCGATGCTTTTATATAAACAGCAATAACTAAGAAAAATAACTATTTATTTTCACATCACACAGCTTGCTTAGATGTGACAACACCTAATAAAATACAGATAACGTCTATGACTTAATAAAAATAAAATCTATGCCTAAGCACTTTCGAGGCTAATCAGAAAAAAAAGGCCCTCTAACTCTTCTTGGCGGACGAATAGAGGACCAAAGCAAACTAAACCGAAGTCTAACTAAACCAATTCAAAAGTATGAAAAAAAAATCATTTTTGAAGTTTTGGACAACTACACAACTGTCCAAACTGTATTGCATCCTTTTCCTGTGCTTCATAACAGGATTAAATGCGCAAACACGATCTATCAAAGGTAAGATTACCGATGATACCGGCACAGTTCCCGGTGTAACCATCGAGGTTAACGACAAGCCAACAACAACATTTTCTGATGAAAATGGAAATTACACCATACTAGCAGCGGAGAATGATGTTTTGGTTTTTTCCTATCTAGGCTATAAAACGATGCAAATAGTAGTTGCAAATCAAGCAACTATCAATATAAAATTGACTGAAGATGCAACGACTTTAAAAGAAATCATAATAAATGCCGGATATTACTCTATTAAAGAAAAAGAGCAAACGGGTAGCATTGCAAGAATTACTGCAAAAGACATCGACAAGCAACCTGTTACAAATGTATTAGCCGCAATGCAAGGAAGAATGGCAGGTGTCAATATCATTCAAGATGGGGGAACTCCCGGCGGTGGTTTCCAAATTAAAATTAGAGGTCGCAACAGCATTCGTCTTGATGGAAATGAACCATTATACATTATTGATGGAGTTCCCTATTCTAACGAGTCCATAGGAAGTGCGAACACATCAACGGCATTACCAAGCCAAGCCAGCCCGCTGAACAGTATTAATCCCAATGATATAGAAAGCATCGAAGTATTAAAAGATGCCGATGCGACGGCAATTTACGGGTCAAGAGGTGCAAACGGTGTGGTCTTAATTACTCGAAAAAAAGGAAAGTCAGGTAAAACTAACATTTCAGTAACTGCCTCAACAGCCGTTGGTACAGCGACTAAATTTGTAGATCTGATGAATACGGAGCAGTATCTGTCGATGCGTAAACAAGCATTTATCAATGATGGAATTCCAATATCGGATACTGATTATGATGTAAATGGGACTTGGGATCAAACTCAATATACCAATTGGCAAGAGGAATTATTAGGTGGTTCAGCAACAATTAATGACTTTAGAGCCAGTATCTTTGGTGGTAGTGAAACAACACAATTCTTGATTAGTGGGAACTACAGAACCGAGGGAACAGTCCTTCCGGGAGATTTCAGGTACATTAAAGGAGGGATTCTTAGCTCAATAAACCACACTTCTTTAGATAAGAAATTCAAAATCTCTTTTTCGGGAAATTACACGGCACAAGATAATTTACAAGCAGCCACAGATTTGACATTAACAGCGCGTTATTTGGCACCAAACGCTCCCGCATTGTACGATTCAAATGGAAATCTGAATTGGGAAAATGATACCTTTGAAAATCCTTTGGCACCACTAAAAAGTACCTACCGTGCAAATACTAATGACTTGGTGGCCAACAGCGTGTTGTCTTATGAACTAATTCCAGGTTTAGAAATAAAATCAAACTTTGGTTTCACCGATTTAAAAACCAAGGAAGTTCGGACGATACCATCCACCATTTACAATCCCGTTTACGAAGTTGGGAGTGACAATTCCATAATGCACTTAAACCTTACCAGCAGACAATCATGGATTATAGAGCCACAACTAAGAGGTTTCAAAAATTTTGGTAACCACAAATTTGATGTACTACTGGGGACGACAAGTCAGCAGCAACGTACAGAACGACTATTCCAATCGGGTATTGGTTTTGCAAACAACAATCTGATTAACAACCTAGCCTCTGCAATTATAAAAAATACAACCAATAGCGATATCTTTTTATACCGTTATCAAGCTTTTTTTGGTCGCATCAATTACAGTTACAACGAAAAATACTTTTTAAACTTTACAGGTCGTCGGGATGGTTCCAGCCGATTTGGACCAGGCAAACAATATGCTAATTTTGGTGCGATTGGTGCTGCATGGATTTTTAGCAAAGAAAATTTCAATCCAGAAAATAGTAAAATGAGTTTTGGAAAACTCCGTTTTAGTTATGGAACTACAGGCAATGATCAAATTGGAGATTATCAATTTTATGATACCTACGGTACAACTGGTACAAATTATCAGGGCATAATTGGGTTACAACCTACACGACTTTATAATGCCAACTTTGGATGGGAAACCAATCGTAAACTAGAATTAGCTTTAGAAACTGGTTTTTTTAAAGACAGAATTTCTAGCACATTAGCATTTTATAGGAATCGTTCGTCGGATCAATTGGTGGGTATTCCTATGCCAGCTACAACAGGTTTCTTGTCATTGAATGCGAATCTTGATGCTACCGTTGAAAATTCAGGTTTTGAATTTTCCGTTAGAACCCTAAATATTGATTTAAACTCTTTTAAATGGTCAACGAACTTCAATGTGGCCGTTGCAAAAAATAAACTACTTTCTTTCCCGAATCTTTCAGGTTCCACTTTTGCAAATCGGTATGTGATTGGACAATCCATTGATATTGTAAAATTATACCAAAGCAAAGGTGTTAATCCACAAACAGGATTATACGATTTTGAAGATATAAATGGGGATGGAAGCATAACAGCAGGCGATAAGCAAATTATCAAGGACTTATCTCCTAAATATTTTGGAGGCATCCAAAACCAATTGGACTATAAAAATTGGCAATTGGATTTTTTATTGCAGTTCGTAAAAAGAGACAATTACGATTACATTTCAAATGTTCCGGGAGGTGGTCAAGTAAACCAAAGCAACACTAGTGGTGATGCGTGGCAGCAAATTGGGGATCAAAGCAGTTCGCAACTGCACACTACAGGACTAAATGGTGCAGCAGTAAGCACGTATTATAGGTACATAGAAAGTGATGCTGTAATTACAGACGGCTCTTTTATCAGACTAAAAAATATTTCACTTTCCTATGATATTCCGTTACAAGCGACCACTAATGTAACATGCAAACTTTTTATTCAAGGTCAAAACCTACTGACATTTACATCCTACAATGCAGGTGATCCCGAGTTTAAGTTCTCAGGATTCCTCCCTCCGCTAAAAGTGATCAGTGGCGGAATGACATTAAACTTTTAATCCTCAAAAAAATAGTAATATGAAAAATTTACAATTTATAACGGTACTAACAAAGCCATTCCAGCTGTATCGCATTCTTTTGGTTTTGGCACTGATACTGTCTTCAAGTTCCTGTAGTGATTTTGTGGAGGTTCCATTACCGAATTCTCAGCTTACAGGAACTACAGTTTTTGAAAGTGAATTGACAGCAAATGCAGCAATGGCACAAATCTATGCACAACTTCGTGACGGCGGCATTCTATCTGGATTACCTACTGGTGCATCTGTTAGAATGGGATTGTACGCTGATGAATTACAAGATTATACCAACTCTACAATTTCCCTACCTATTTACAACAATGCGCTTACAGCTGACAATGCTACTGTGGCGTCACTTTGGACTTCAAGCTATAGTCAAATATATAACGTAAATTCGATTATTCAAGGTGTTGAGAATGCGAGTGATTTACCTATTGCGGTTAAAAACAGAGTGTCGGGTGAAGCACTATTCGTTCGTGCTCTAGTACATTTTTATCTGTTGCAAATTTATGGTAGCATCCCCTATATTACAGGAACCAATTATGAAATTAATAGAAAAGTTACGCGCAGTTCTGCTGATGAAGTATATATCGCAATCGCGAAGGATTTAGAAAGTGCCACTACCAGATTGCCTGAAAATTATAGTTCTTCGGATCGTGCCAAACCCAATAAAATGGTGGCCAAAGCCATGCTGGCCAGAGTATATTTATATATGAATAAAAATACAGAAGCAGCAAATGAAGCAACTACTGTTATTAATAGTCCGCTTTATGCTTGGGAAACGGATTTAAACAAAATTTTTCTAAGAAATAGTAAAACTACTATTTGGCAATTAGCATCAGCAACTGCGGTACGAAACAGTAATGAAGGTACAACTTTTATTTTCGTATCAGGACCGCCACCAGTTTGTGCGCTTCGTACCGATTTTATGAATGCATTTGAAACAGGCGACCAACGCAAAGTGAATTGGACAAAGTCAGTTACCACGGGACTGAATACTTGGTATCATCCCAATAAATACAAACTGCGCACCGCAACAACAAGTTCGCAGGAATATTCTATTGTGTTGCGCTTAGCAGAACAATATTTAATTAGAGCAGAGGCAAGAGCAAAACAAGGCGATTTAGCGGGCGCAAAAGAGGATTTAAATAAAATAAGAACAACCGCAGGTTTACCAATAATTACATCATCTATCGCCACTGAAATTTTGTCTGAAATTCAAAAACAAAGAAGATTTGAGTTTTTTACGGAACATGGCCATCGCTTTTTTGATTTAAAGCGCAATGGAACAGCTGATGAAGTATTATCTGTTTCAAAACCTGGCTGGAACAGTTCAGATATTTTGTGGCCTATCCCAGAGCTGGAATTGAATGCAAATCCTAATTTACAACCACAAAACACAGGTTATTAAAGTTATGAAGCTATTAAAAAACAATAGTAATCCCTCTTTCTGTTATTCTTGTAAAAAAACAATTTTGTCATTTTGGATAGTAATATCCTGCTCTATTTACGGGCAGGATAATTCCAAAAAGAATATTGCTGAAGCAGAGTATGAAAGGTGGGGCAAATTAGAAAACAGAGCTATTTCCCAAAAGGGAAACTGGATATCATTTGATATGCAGTACAGCAATGGTTCAGATACACTCTTTGTAAAACATACGCAGAAAAATATTGGATTTAGTTTTCCACTTGGAACACAGGGCAAATTTGGCGGTGAAATTGCATTTGGTGCCTTTCAAGGAGAAAAAGTAATAGTAACCAACTTAGAAAATAGTGAAAGTACTGTTATATCGAATAGTGCTGCTTTTGAATTTGCCAACAGCGGAAAAATTATTGTGAGCTATTCCAATGAAGGGGAATTGATAGTAAGGACCATCAAAAATAAAGAAATCATCCGTGTTCCAAATGTAGCAGAATACCAATTAGACCAGCTTAATAATATCCTGTTTTATTTCAATAGCCATGATGGGAAAAGTAGTTTTGGAACAATAAATCTTAGGACAAACCAAAAAACAGAATATTACACAACGCCACACAAATTATCTGGTCTGACAGTAGCAGAATATGGAAAAGGTGTTTTTTGGCTCGAAGAGGGCATCAACGGGAAATATACAAAACTGAATTTCTTCAAAACCCAAGATAAAAGTATTCAAACCTTTGAACCAAAATCATTCTTAAATTTTCCGGAAAAGCATGAAATTGTTACCGCAAAATCTTTCAAAATTTCAAGTGATGGTAAAAGAGTGTTTTTTGGAATCGCGAAAGTCAGAGAAGAGGCAACACCAAAAAAAGACGAAGTTGAGGTTTGGGATACGGAAGATTTATGGATTTATCCAAAAGCAAGTAGGGAAAATTTAGAAGGATATTCTACTTTATCGGTCTGGTTTTTCGAAGAAAAGCGCTGGAATACGATTACAAGTAAAGAACTCCCTTTTGTCCAGCTTAACGGCAGTAAATCAGTTGCTTTACTTTACAATCCAACTGCATATGCACCTCATTTTAAACGCTATGGTGAGGTTGACTATTTCTTGTACAATCTGGCTGATGGCACCAAAAAGCTATTTTTAGAAAAGCAACCTGGCGAAAATTACTTATTGTCTTTTTCTCCAAATGGAGCGTACATATGCTATTTTAAAGATAAAAATTGGTGGCTGTACAATATAAAAACACAATCTACAGCATCGATTGTGGCACCTGCAGGTTCCGAATGGGTTTCAAATGATTTAAAGTACATAACAAGACCACATGTTTTTGGAATGAAAGGATGGAGTAATGATGGAGAATACCTTTTACTACAAGATGAATTCGATGTCTATCAATTTCACATCAAAACAAGTAAACTAAAACGCATTACAAACGGACGAGAAAGCGGTACTTACTTCACTGTAGATGGTTCGAACATCAAGCAAATTGGAAATGATAATTATAATGGTTGGGCACTAACTGAAATTAATTCAGCTAATGATTTAATCGTGTCATCAAGAAATGCAACAACCAAAGCACAACAATTCAAATTAGTTTCTACATCCAACACTTTAATTCCAGTAGCAAACAATGATACAAAATCAGATGAATTGCGTAGAGCCAATAATGAAGTCTATGTCTATCGAGAACAATCGCATAATGAGTCTCCCATAATTGTATCATTTAAAAATGGTGTAAATAAGGTTCTGTTTGAAAGTAATACCCATGATAAAAACTTTAATCAAGGAAAGGTAGAACTAATTTCATTTTCAAATTCAAAAGGAGACAAACTGCAAGGATTATTATATTATCCGGTAAATTATGAAGTAGGCAAAAAATATCCGATGATAATCAATGTGTACTCGCAAATCACTAACTCATTGCATGAATATTGCATTCCTACTTTATACAACAATACCGGTTTTAATGTGAAACATTTTGTGCAGCAGAATTATTTTGTACTAATGCCTGATGTGAAATATTATGAAGGAGAAACCGGCAATAGTGCACTGGATTGTGTTGTTGCTGCAAACAATGCCGTTGTAAAAACAGGAATGATTGACGCCAAGCATATTGGTTTAATAGGGCATTCTTTTGGAGGTTATGAAACAAATTACATCATTACAAAATCGAAAATTTTCGCGGCTGCAGTATCGGGTGCAGCAATTTCAGACATGGTAAGTTGGTATTTTAGTAACTCAAAAAGCCTCAATATCCCAGAATTATGGCGAAGTGAATCGCAACAATGGAGAATAGGAAAATCTATTTTTGAAGAAAAAGAGTTGTACCTAAAAAATTCACCAATACTTTATGCAGATAATGTTATTACACCATTGCTGTCTTGGGTGGGTAAAATGGAGACTAATTTACCCTACGAACAGAGTTTACTTTTTTATAATGCATTGAGGAGAGCCAAGAAAAAGAATGTTTTATTGGTATATCCAAAAGACCAGCATGTAATTGTAATCAAGGAGAATAAAATGGACCTTACAAAACGAATTACAGATTGGTTTGACCAATATTTAAAGGAATAAAAAAATAAGTGCAGTTTGAATAAACTGCACTTATTCGTTAATCTACGGATTAACAGTTCTAAAAAGCGGCGTAGAACAGGTCGTTTCACTATCTTTATCGTATACTTGTGAAGAACCACTCATACAAAAAGCATTTCCAGTAACATCGCAATCTACGTTTACCAGTTTACAACTGGAAGGGAGTGGTGAATGGATATAACCATTAATAATTGCAGTAGCCGTTTGGCTTTCTTTTGCTGTGCTAGTAGTTACAGCAGTAGCACTAGCCAATGAGAATGCTACCATTGGAAGCACAATCAATTTTAAAAAATCTGTTTTCATAATAAAAAAATTAATAATTATTATTTCGATCTACTCTTTTCTACAGGTTTTCGATCTTACCCCTGATACTGGCCAGTATATCTTTAATTTTATTTTTTTAGTTGAGTTAACATTGAGGCTCCAAAAGTATATTTGACAATTTGATGTCCTACTATTGCATACAAGGCCTTTTCAGTTATCAATAAATCACTCATTTTCATTTTATTTTCGTGGTAGATGTAGAAACTGAATAAATATATTTTATTGGTAATATCATAAACATCTATTATGGAGGCATAGTTCCAATTTTTTTTACTTTCATAACGACCACGAAGCCCTGATTGATTAAACAAAAGTTGATTAAAGGCAGCACTTCTTAAATTAACAGTATAAGGCGGAGCTGCAAGTTTACTATCCCCTGATTTTTTGACTCTGACTACTTTTAATTTAGCTTTGGTAGTGGTATCAATAGTCGTAACTAGATGGACAAGTTGCAAAGCTGTATCGGCTACAATAAATTGATTTCGATAGAAATACGTGTAAACGATTTTCTTTAAACCCTCACTGTAAGTCAGGGTTCCGTCCGTGTCAAAAATACCGTCTATTTGTTTTTGTAATAAGTGCTTTTGCTTTCTAATTTTTAAAGAATCATCTAAAGCTATGGTACCCAATATATTTTCGTAAGTACCTAATTGCTGTCCTCTAAATACACAAAGAGTAGAATCAATTGGCTGTAATGTAGTAAAGTAAGGTTTTTTGGTGACCCAAATGGTAGCTTTCCAATCAGAAACTAAACCCCGATAAATGATAGGAATAGAACCATCATAAAGAAAAAAATGAGCACCCACAATTTTT
>NZ_JBWJVK010000057.1:0-10887 GCF_056428945.1 Flavobacterium sp. GNP010
ATTTTTAGATAGCCCTGATGGAAGTGGCATCCTTTTTTTATGTATCCGAACAGGGTAGATAAAAAAAGATACAACGGACAGCAGGAGTAGTCGTGTTTTGTATTGAGATATTGGTGCTCCTAATACTAAGAAATGGGATAATAAGTTTGCTTCGTTCTTTGCCATTACAAAAAATTATGAGCATAAAAAAAGCGCCAGTTGTAGAACTGACGCTTTCTTGAATATTTGAAAAAATATTATTTTTTCTTTCCTTTTGCAGGTGCTTTTGCCGCTTTTGCTGCTTCTTGAGCTGCTTTCATAGCTGCACGAGAAATCTTCACTTGACAGATAACAGTGTTGTCTGGGTGCATGATTTTAAAGTTTGGTGTTGGCACTTTAGTAACGTACAATTTGTTACCCATATCAAGTGGCGTAATGTCAGCTTCAACAAAGTCTGGAAGATCTTTTGGTAAAGCTCTCACTTTTAATTTACGAGTATTTAAACGTAAATCTCCACCTGCCATAACTCCTTTTGAGTTACCAATGATTTTCACTGGAACTTCCATAGTGATTTCTTTGTCGTCAAAGATTTGAAAGAAGTCAATGTGTAAAATCTTGTCAGACACTGGGTGAACTTGAATGTCTTGTAAAATAGCGTTAAATGATTTTCCTTTTCCAAGATCGATCTCAACTGTGTGAGCGTTTGGAGTGTAAACCAAGTTTTTGAAAGCCATAACTTCTGCTGAGAAATGAACTGCCTGATTTCCTCCGTATAATACGCAAGGAACCAATCCAGCATTACGTAGGGCTTTAGTCGCAACTTTACCCACGCTTTCTCTTTCTGATCCTTTAATTGTA
The DNA here is from genome assembly GCF_056428945.1 of Flavobacterium sp. GNP010. NCBI lineage: Bacteria > Pseudomonadati > Bacteroidota > Flavobacteriia > Flavobacteriales > Flavobacteriaceae > Flavobacterium > Flavobacterium sp. GNP010. Next base: position 838 of record NZ_JBWJVK010000057.1, read on the forward strand.
ATCGATTTCATTGTAAAAAAAATATAGTTATTAAATAATTATTCATGCTTTAGGCAATAAGCTCGAAGCTTTATGCAAATGTAATACGTTTTAGGCGATCTAAAAATGCTTTCGGCTTAAAGCCTTTTGCATAGTGCCAAATACTACATTATAAACTTTCCACTAATGGAATTGTTGTGGTGCACCATGTGCATAACTTCAGCAAAAAGAGGTGCACAACTGAGCACTCTTATTTTGTTTGATTCTTTCTTTAACGGAATAGAATCGGTCACTATTAATTCGCTTAATTGCGATTTCTCTATTTTTTCGTAAGCATCACCAGATAAAATGGCATGTGTACATATTGCTCTAACACTTAAGGCTCCTTTCTCGATCATTAAATCTGCGGCTTTCGCCAAAGTGCCTCCGGTATCTATCATGTCATCTACTAGAACTACATTTCGACCTTTAACCTCACCAATCAATTCCATGGTGTCAATAACGTTGGCTTCTTTTCTTTGTTTGTAACAAATCACAACATCTGACTCTAAAAATTTAGAATATGCATAGGCTCTTTTTGAACCTCCCATATCTGGAGAAGCAATTGTCAAATTATCTAAACCAAGACTTTTTACATAGGGTAAAAAGATAGTCGAAGCAAAAAGATGATCTACTGGTTTTTCAAAGAATCCTTGAATTTGATCGGCATGCAAATCCATTGTCATAACTCGTGTTGCGCCAGCTGCATCTAATAAATTAGCTACTAGTTTAGCTCCTATCGGAACCCTTGGCTTGTCTTTTCTATCTTGTCTCGCCCAACCAAAATAAGGAATTACCGCTGTTATGTGTCTGGCTGAAGCACGTTTTGCGGCATCAATCATCAATAACATTTCCATCAAATTATCAGCTGTTGGAAAAGTAGAGCAAACAATAAAAACGCGTAAACCTCTAATAGATTCTTCGTAAGAAGGTTGAAACTCACCGTCACTGTATTTTGACATGGTGATTTTCCCTAATGGGATTCCGTATTCCTTTGCTATTTTCTCAGCAAGATAAACACTTTGCGAACAAGCAAAAATTTTAGCTTCTGGTTCTAGGTGTGACATTTAGTTGTTGTTTTATTTCGATTTTTATATTTACAAGAAGGTTTTGTGATTTTGAATTGTCCTGCTTTCTGTATTAGCCTCGAATATAGTTAGTTGTGTGTGTTGCGTTTTAACGAGGTGCAAATTTATAAAATTTATTCAACTCTGAAAGGAAAAAATTAAGTATTTTTAGTAGCACATTTAATATTATTTTTTACATTTGCACCGTGTTAAAGGAATTGATGGTTGATTTAAACACAATCACATCTTTTATTGCGTTGAGATAGCTGTCGTTATTTCATGTCTAGCTAAGCCCGGATGGCGGAATTGGTAGACGCGCTGGTCTCAAACACCTGTGGGAAACCGTGCCGGTTCGACTCCGGCTCCGGGTACTTAAAAACCTCTTAATCGATTGATTACGAGGTTTTTTTTTTTATTTGAGGACGAAAAAGGGGACGATTTTAAAATTCTCTTAAGTGCAGGGATTATTTGTTTTTACTAATAATAGTTAAAATGTATAAAAGTAATCAAAGAATAGGAGGGAAGATGTTATTTCTATATTGTTGCTAAAACTGCAATCAATGGCCTAATGAGTTTCAAACTGTTGTTGATTAGTTACTATAAATGTATTCATTGTAACCAATCGGATTCATTGTGTAAATTAACGCTTTTTTTTCTATTTTAATTCTACTCATTTTGTTTTGGGAATCTCTTCCTGAATTAAGTTGTTGCTAAATGATAGGTGATGACTGCAAGAGGTGTTGAAACAAATGGTTTAGAAATAAATCTAACAATGTTTTTAATGTTGCTCACTTTTACGTGAAGAAATGTAATTGTTTTATCTAGATGGTGCAGCTTTTTACTATCTTTTGGTAGATGACTTTATGCAGAAACAATTTATCTAATATATTTTAATGTGTTTGTATTAAATCATTAGTCCTTAGATTTAATGTAGTCTCTTGATTGAGTTCGAAGCGCTTGTAAAAGGATTTAACAGATAGTGTTATCATGAATCTTAAAACAATAGAAATTCTTTTATAATCTATTTTATTTGCTCAGCTGTAAGTTTATTTTGTTTTAATAATTCTTAAAGGTCTATTTCAAAGACTCCTTTTGTGTAGTAATTAAAAATTATAAGCACAAAAAAAGCTTTCGAATGATCGAAAGCTTTTTTGTATTTGAATGAGAATTTTTAATCTCTAGTTACTAATGCATCTTGTTTCCAAGTTTTAACAGAAGCAATTTTGCTGTTAGAATAGTCTACCTCGTTTAAGTTTTTACCGTTCCAGAACAACCATTTCCCAGTTTTCACACCGTTGTCATAAGTAGCAACTGATGATTTATTTCCGTTCTCGTCATATGAAATCCAAGTTCCGTCAAGTTTTCCATTTTTAAAGAAACCTTCTTGTTGTACTTTCCCATTTTCAAAATAGTATGTTGTTTTTACTAATTGACCTACTGCTTCTAATTTTGGGTTGTTTTCTTGAGCAAAAATTGTTCCTGTGAAAAGTATTGCGATTAAAAAGATATATTGTTTCATGATGTTTGGGTTTTTAAATTCATATTAGCTTAACAAATATATAAAGTATTTTACAATAAAAAAACTTTTAGTTAACAATTTGGTAACATTGACCTAAAATTTAACATTGGAAACTAAATTTGCTTTTGTGTAGACTGCTAAATTTTGCTTTTTGGCAATTCATTATTCATAATTAGTCCTAAATTTGCATCCGCGCCCAAAGGGCTAAATAAATTAAAATCTAGAACATGTATAGAAGTCATAACTGTGGCGAGTTGAACGCCTCACATATTAATACAGAAGTTACTCTTGCTGGTTGGGTGCAGAAATCTCGTGACAAAGGTTTTATGAATTGGGTTGATTTACGCGACCGTTATGGAATTACTCAACTTATTTTTGATGAAGGTCGCTCTAATCAAGACGTTTTTGAATTAGCAAAAACACTTGGTCGTGAATTTGTAATTCAGGTAAAGGGAACTGTTATTGAACGTGAGGCCAAAAATAAAAATATAGCTACAGGAGATATCGAAATTTTAGTTACCGAATTAAATATTCTAAATGCATCGCTTACGCCTCCTTTTACAATAGAAGACGAAACGGATGGTGGAGAAGATATCCGAATGAAATACCGTTACTTAGACATTCGAAGAAATCCAGTAAAAAACAGTTTGCTTTTTCGTCATAAAGTAGCAATGGAAGTGCGTAAATATTTATCTGATTTGGATTTTTGTGAGGTAGAAACACCTTATTTGATAAAATCTACACCAGAGGGAGCTAGGGATTTTGTTGTTCCTTCTCGAATGAATGAAGGACAGTTTTACGCTTTACCACAATCGCCTCAAACCTTTAAGCAGTTGCTGATGGTGGGTGGAATGGATAAATATTTCCAAATCGTGAAATGTTTCCGTGACGAAGATTTGCGCGCAGACAGACAGCCAGAATTCACGCAAATTGATTGTGAAATGGCTTTTGTGGAGCAAGAAGATATTTTAAATGTTTTTGAAGGATTGACTAGACATTTATTAAAAGAGATAAAAGGTGTCGAAGTAGAAAAGTTCCCAAGAATTACCTACGATTATGCCATGAAAACCTACGGAAATGACAAACCGGATATCCGTTTCGGAATGGAATTTGGCGAATTGAATGAAGTAGCGAAACATAAAGAATTTCCTGTATTCAATGCTGCAGAATTAGTGGTTGGTATTGCTGCGCCTGGCGTTGGTAATTATACACGTAAGGAAATAGATGCTTTAATTGACTGGGTGAAGCGTCCTCAAGTGGGAGCAACGGGAATGGTTTATGTTAAATGTAATGAGGACGGAACGTATAAATCATCAGTAGATAAATTCTACGATCAAGAGGATTTAGAACAATGGGCAAAAATTACTGGAGCGAAGGCCGGCGATATGATTTTTGTTTTATCTGGACCATCTGATAAAACTAGAGGGCAATTAAGTGCTTTGCGTATGGAATTAGCTACTCGATTAGGTTTGAGAAATCCAGCTGAGTTTGCACCACTTTGGGTTGTTGACTTTCCATTATTAGAATTAGACGAAGAAAGCGGAAGATGGCATGCTATGCACCATCCATTTACTTCTCCAAAACCAGAAGACATGGCTTTGTTGGCTACGAATCCGGGTAAAGTTCGCGCTAATGCATACGATATGGTTTTGAATGGAAATGAAATTGGCGGTGGATCGATTCGTATTCACGATAAAGCCACGCAACAATTAATGTTTAAATATTTAGGTTTTACTGAGGAAGAAGCAAAAGTGCAATTCGGATTCTTGATGGACGCATTTCAATTTGGTGCGCCACCTCACGGAGGTTTAGCTTTTGGTTTAGACAGATTAGTAGCTATTTTAGGCGGTCAAGAAACTATAAGGGACTTTATTGCATTTCCAAAGAATAACTCAGGAAGGGATGTTATGATCGATGCACCATCTATAATTGATGATGCTCAATTAAAGGAGCTACATATTAGATTGGCTTAATCAATATCAGTGTGTAATTTAGGTTGGTATAGTAAAAAAGAAGTGGTGAATATTGATAGAAAACGTTGAAAATCAATATTTTTACAAAATAAAAACAGAAGAATGTCTTTCGTATTGTAATATATATTACATTTGCTACATTATAAATTATTATTACAATTACAATGCGTACAGGTACAGTTAAATTTTTCAATGAGTCTAAAGGTTACGGATTCATTACAGACGAAGAAACAGGAAAAGACATTTTTGTTCATGCATCAGGAATCAACGCGGAAGAATTGCGCGAAGGTGACAGAGTTAGCTACGAAGAAGAAGAAGGAAGAAAAGGAAAAGTTGCTGCGAAAGTAGCAGTTATCTAAGCATAAAAAATTAATTTTTTTTGCCTACGAATGTTTAAGAAAACGTTCCGATTTTTTCGGGGCGTTTTTTTTTGTTGCAATTTTTCAGTCTCGTTTAAAATCTCGTGTAATTTTAAAAATCTGAAAATGATTAACGTTAAACATGTCTTAATGCAATATTCTTGTCTTATTTATAATTGATAAAAATTGTAAATTTACATCGTTGTAGTTGCAATGTATTTAGGACTTTTTATTGTTATTTAATAATTTGGAAGTTATCTTTGTGCCCTATATTTATTCAAAAAAATCGATACTATGCAATCTGATCAATTAAATTATATTCCAATTTTAATGCAGTTTGTTCTTGCTGTAGGATTTGTTGTGGGAACCATTATAGTTTCAGGAAAACTAGGTCCAAAAAGATTATCTGAAGTAAAAGGCAAAAATTTTGAATGTGGTATTGAATCTGTTGGAAATGCGAGAATACCATTTTCGGTAAAGTATTTCTTGGTAGCTATATTATTTGTTTTGTTTGATGTGGAAGTGATTTTCTTGTATCCATGGGCAATCAATTTCAAGGAATTGGGAATGGATGGAATGGTTAAAATGGTAATTTTTATGCTTTTGCTTTTGGTGGGTTTTTTCTACATCATCAAAAAGAAAGCGTTAGAGTGGGAATAAAGATTTATTTTAAATGTTGAATTCTAAATTTTAAATGGTTTTATTTTAATTTCTAATTCAAAATTTCTAATTCAAAATTATAAAAAATGAGTGATTCAAATATAAATATGGTTGCCCCTCCAGAAGGTGTTGTTGGTGAAGGTTTCTTCGCTACAAAACTGAATGATGTTGTGGGATTGGCTCGTGCAAATTCATTGTGGCCTTTGCCTTTTGCAACTTCTTGTTGCGGAATTGAATTTATGGCAACAATGGCTTCGCATTACGATTTGGCACGATTTGGTTCAGAACGTGTAAGTTTTTCACCTCGTCAAGCGGATATGTTGATGGTAATGGGTACGATTTCAAAGAAAATGGCGCCTATATTACGTCAGGTTTACGAACAAATGTCAGAGCCTCGTTGGGTAATTGCTGTTGGAGCTTGTGCTTCTTCAGGTGGAATTTTTGATACATATTCGGTTTTACAAGGAATTGATAAAGTAATTCCCGTAGATGTTTACGTTCCTGGATGTCCGCCAAGACCAGAACAAATTGTTGACGGAGTTATGAAATTGCAAGAGTTGGTGCGAACAGAATCAGTAAGAAGAAGAAGTTCTCCAGAATACCAACAACTATTAGCTTCTTATAATATCAAATAAATAATGGCGCTAGAAACGATACAAATTCAAGATAAATTAGTAGAAACATTTGGTTCTTCTGTTTTTGAATTCAAGCAAGAAAAAGATATATTTTCATTTGAAGTTGCTGCGGATAAAATAACTGCAGTGATTCTTTTTTTGAAAAATGATTCAACATTACGGTTTCATTTTCTAACAGATTTGTGTGGGATTCATTATCCAGACAATGATGAAGATCATCAATTTGCGGTTGTGTATCATTTGCACAATTGGTACGAGAATAAAAGAATTAGAATCAAAGCATACATTAACGGTGAAAATCCAGAAATAAAATCGATATCAAATATTTTCTTGAGCTCCAATTGGATGGAAAGAGAAGCCTACGATTTTTATGGAATAAACTTCATTGGTCATCCACAATTGAAACGTATTTTGAATATGGATGAAATGATTTCTTTTCCTATGCGAAAACAATTCCCAATGGAAGATAGCGGAAGAACAGACAAAGACGATCGTTTCTTTGGAAGAACTACCGACAATTATTAAAAATACTCACTATTATAATTTTTCACATTAACTAAATGTCAGAACTATTATTACCACCAGAGCATCGCTATGCTAAAAGAATAAAAGAACAACTAAATGAAGACGGAAGCGAGCTTTCGATCCTGAATTTAGGGCCAACTCACCCAGCTACACACGGTATTTTTCAAAATATCTTGTTGATGGATGGAGAAAGAATTCTGGAAGCGGAACCAACCATTGGTTACATTCACAGAGCTTTCGAGAAAATTGCGGAAAACCGTCCTTTTTACCAAATTACACCACTTACGGATAGAATGAACTATTGCTCGTCACCTATAAATAATATGGGTTGGTGGATGACATTAGAAAAATTGTTGGATATCGAAGTTCCTAAAAGAGCCCAATATTTAAGAGTTATTGTAATGGAATTAGCTAGAATCACAGATCATATTATCTGTAATTCAATCCTTGGTGTTGACACCGGAGCGTATACTGGATTTTTATATGTGTTCCAATTTAGAGAAAAAGTGTACGAGATTTATGAAGAAATTTGTGGAGCTCGTTTAACAACTAATATGGGAAGAATTGGTGGTTTCGAAAGAGATTGGTCTCCTAAAGCATTTGAATTACTGAACACTTTTTTAGAAGAATTTCCAGCAGCTTGGAAAGAATTTGAAAACTTATTCGAAAGAAATAGAATTTTTATTGATAGAACTGTAAATGTTGGAGCTATAACTGCTGAACAAGCGATGGCTTACGGTTTTACAGGTCCAAATTTACGTGCTGCCGGTGTTGATTATGATGTGCGTGTAGCGCAACCGTATTCTTCTTACGAGGATTTTGATTTTATTATTCCTGTTGGAAAATCAGGCGATACGTACGATCGTTTTTGTGTTCGTAATGCCGAAGTTTGGGAGAGTTTGAGTATCATTCGTCAAGCATTAGAGAAAATGCCAGAAGGGAATGACTTTCATGCTGATGTTCCGGATTATTACCTTCCTCCAAAAGAAGATGTTTACACAAGTATGGAATCGTTGATTTACCATTTCAAAATTGTTATGGGTGAAGTTCCTGTTCCAGTTGCCGAAATATATCATCCTGTAGAAGGTGGGAACGGAGAATTAGGTTTTTATTTAGTTACTGATGGAAGTCGAACTCCTTATCGATTGCATTTCCGTAGACCTTGTTTTATTTATTACCAAGCGTATCCAGAAATGATTAAAGGAGCTTTGCTCTCGGATGCTATTGTAATTTTGTCAAGTTTAAATGTCATAGCAGGAGAGTTAGACGCATAGTAAAATTATAAATGATGAATTTTAAATTATAAATTATTCGAAACATTTAAAATTTATAATTCAAAATTTAAAATAATTAAAATGGAAAAAACACATTACAAACAAGAAATAAATATAACTGAAGGATTGATGTCCCGCATCAACGAATTGATTAGTTATTATCCTGAAGACAAAAGAAAATCGGCTTTGTTGCCTGTTCTGCATGAAGTTCAAGATGCTCATGAGAATTGGTTGAGCATAGAATTGATGGACAAGGTTGCTGAAATTCTTTATATTAAACCAATAGAAGTATATGAGGTAGTGTCGTTTTACACGATGTACAACCAGAGACCTATTGGTAAATACATGTTCGAATTTTGTCAAACCTCACCTTGTTGTTTGAATGGTGTAGAAGATTTAATGGATTATACCTGTGAAAAACTAGGTGTAAAAGTGGGGGAACCTACTCCAGACGGTCTTTTTGAAGTTCGAGGTGTTGAATGTTTAGGTGCTTGTGGTTACGCTCCAATGATGCAATTAGGCGATTTTTACAAAGAACACTTGACTAAAGAAAAAGTAGATCAGTTAATTGAAGATTGCAAAAACGATACAATACTATTACACGATAAATAATATGTCACAAAAAATATTATTAGACAAAATAAATATTCCAGGAATTAAAACTTACGAAGTATACCGTCAAAACGGGGGGTATGCTTCAGTTGAAAAAGCCTTGAAAACATTAACGCCAGATGAAGTAGTCGAAGAAGTGAAAACTTCAGGATTGCGTGGTCGTGGTGGAGCAGGTTTCCCAGCAGGAATGAAATGGAGTTTTATTGATAAAAAATCAGGAAAACCAAGACATTTAGTTTGTAATGCGGATGAATCAGAACCGGGAACTTTCAAAGATCGATATTTGATGGAATTTATTCCTCATTTATTGATTGAGGGAATGATTACTTCCAGTTATGCATTGGGTGCAAACCTATCCTACATCTACATTCGGGGAGAATACATGTGGGTATATAAAATATTAGAAAGAGCCATTAACGAAGCTAAAGCTGCTGGATTTTTGGGTAAAAATATATTAGGTTCAGGGTATGATTTAGAACTTTATGTTCATTGTGGTGCTGGAGCTTACATTTGTGGTGAAGAAACTGCATTGATTGAATCATTGGAAGGAAAAAGAGGAAATCCTCGTATCAAGCCACCCTTTCCTGCAATTTCAGGACTTTGGGCAAATCCAACGGTTGTAAATAACGTAGAAACAATTGCCGCTGTGCCTTGGATAGTTAATAATTCAGGTGCAGAATATGCTAAAATTGGTGTTGGACGTTCTACAGGAACTAAATTAATTTCAGCTTCAGGACATATTAAAAACCCAGGTGTTTACGAAATTGAATTGGGTTTAAGTGTGTACGAATTCATGAATTCTGATGAATTTTTAGGAGGAATGAGTTCTGACAGACCACTTAAAGCATTTGTACCGGGAGGAAGTTCTGTTCCCGTTTTACCTGCACATTTAATTTATAAAACGGCAAACGGTGAAGATCGTTTGATGTCATACGAATCATTAAGTGACGGTGGATTTGCAACTGGTTCTATGTTGGGATCGGGAGGATTTATTGTTTACAATGATACCTCTTGTATTGTCCGTAATACTTGGAATTTCTCTCGTTTTTATCACCATGAAAGCTGTGGGCAATGTTCCCCTTGTCGTGAAGGTACAGGATGGATGGAAAAAGTATTGCATCGAATAGAAAACGGTCACGGTCGCGAAGAAGATATCGATTTGCTATTGAGCATTCAAAGTAAAATTGAAGGAAATACCATTTGTCCATTAGGTGATGCGGCAGCTTGGCCAGTGGCAGCAGCAATTCGTCATTTTAGAGAAGAATTTGAATACCATATTCGTTTCCCGGAAAAAATAAAAAATAGAGATCATTTTGTTGCGGAACCTTTCTCCAAAGTCATAATGTCTAATGTCTTAAAGTCGTAACGGAAATGGGAAGGTTTAATTCATTTGAAGAAATTAATTCTT
>NZ_JBWJVK010000058.1:0-9906 GCF_056428945.1 Flavobacterium sp. GNP010
TTTTATCCCTTTTGAAACGCTAATTATTCTAAGGATAGTTATAGTAAAAAGTCCTGAGATTTTTATCACGCTTACGGATGGCAAAACGATTTAAAATGGCGCGAAGTCAGAGACATTCGCACAGCAGCCCGCAGTCTTTAAGTACTTTTTTTTTAAGGACACTTCGAGCAGCGGGGCTAGAACTGAATCTCGACTACGCTCGATTGGAAAAAGCTGCTAATTTTTGCGGGCCCAGATTGAAAACTAGCGATATCGAACCAACGAAGTAAATCCGGGCTAGTAGATATAGAAGAAGTCTTTTATTTAAATTCGATGTTGACTATGAAATAATGTGGAATATTAAAATGTTCCCCCAGTTTATCAGCTGCTATATTTGATTGTGCAACTTCACAATATGAACCCGAACCATCTTTGTGAATTGTTGGTGTTATAATGGCAAAAACTGCATTTTTTTTATTAATATCTAGGTTTAATTCTTTTTTTGTCCCAAAAAAATCTTTCAATGCATATTTTTCAGATTCTTCATATAATTTAAAGAATGATTTTTTACTTCCAAATTTTTGTCCTTTTATATAAGCCTTTAATTTTCCATCAGTCATTTTAAAAAAGAATTTTAAGGATTCTTTGTTGGAATCAATTTTAAAATAATCACTTTCAGAACCATCAAATAATATTGATGTGTTTTTCAATTTTCCGTTTTTGTATTCTTCTATGCTTACAGTAATAAATTTTCCATTTAATTCTTTGCTCTCTAAATTCAATCTTTCTATGTAAATATTCTCAAAGTCAATGAGACCTTGAATATCGATATTTTCACTACCATAGTTATTAGTCATTTTGACTTCGTTTTGGGCAAATGCGATATTAGACAACACTAAAAAGATCAATAATAATTTAATTTTTGTTTTCATTATCTTGTGTTTAAATTTTAATTTTTCATTGAGGTTACTCTTAATATTTCCCGCTCGGCGAAGTCTCCCGACTTCGACCTTTTCTTGAATGTTCTTGTTACACGTAAATCTAATAAAAGTCTCCCGACTTTTTCGTAGATGTCTTATTAAACTCAAATCGTCAAGTGCTAAATCATAATACTCCATTTTAAATAAAACCAAAAAACTACAAAATAATCCAAACTGTTACTTAGTATTTTTTTATCCCTTTTGAAACGCTAATTATTCTAAGGATAGTTATAGTAAAAAGTCGTGAGACTTTTATCACGTTTACGGATGGCAAAACGATTTAAAATGGCGCGAAGTCAGAGACATTCGCGCAGCTGCCCGCGATCTTTAAGTACGTTTTTTTTAAGGACACTTCGAGCAGCGGGTTTAAAATGGCGCGGTCAGAGACATTCGCGCAGCAGCCCGCAGTCTTTAAGTACGTTTTTTTTAAGGACACTTCGAGCAGCGGGGAAACTCAAAGTAAAAGTGTTAGAAAAAGTAGAAAAGAAGCCTTTTTTGCCTAAATGTCCGTGTTGCAAAACGGGCAATTTACGCCGCATAGCGGTTTTTGACCAGCGTGGTCCACCTGCATGGTATCTTGGCGGTGGCCAAAACTCCTTTCCCTGTAAAAGCTAATTTTGTGGGTAAGGGCACGTATGCCTAAACCCGAAACTTCGTCAAAGGAAAACACGTAAAAACCATCTTGATTTTACTTCACAAAAAAAGAGGACACTTAATCCTCTTGAAATTTACTCAAATAACTTTACGATAACTCCATAGTTCCTGCCCGTGACCGGTTCCGTTCAACCGGAGTTTCATTGTTTGGCTTGCAGCCGCAACGAAACTCTAGCTGTTGGCGGTAGTACATTCTATTGAAATAATTACTTTTCAAAAATTGGTTCAAATTTAGATTTTAAATTCTGGAATATTATATTCAAAGTAACAAGACCGAGTATAGTCATCATTAAATCAAGCCAATCAAATGTTCCTAAACCCTTAATAAGTTCTAATAATTCATATGCCAAAAGTAGTCCAAAGGTATAGAAGCTATAAATCAATAGTTTACGTTTTGACTCAATATAATTAAGGCTCTTATTTCTCAGACAAAATATAGGTAAAGCAAATGCGCACCCAAAACTAGGTATTATACCAAACCAAAATAATACAGTAGAATTTCCCTTAAAAAAAGGCCTTAATTCCATAGGTAAAACATATAAAGTCCACCCAAAAATGAATAATAAAATTAGAGGAAGACTTTTTTTATTCCTAATGCCTAATGCAGAAATTACAAGAATTAAAAAAAGGATTAAAACTATTTTACCAGTAAATTGTCCAAATTGATACATTTATAATTTTATTTGTAAATTTTTTATACGTTTCAAAAGTTTGTATTACCGCCAACTATAAAAAATGCGCAACTTTATTGCGCATATACACCCAAAACAAAGCGCTTTGTAGTTGCTTTATAACGCGTTATTTCATTGCTAATATACAAACTAATACTACAAAATGAGCTACAAGTTTATTGTTTTTGTACCATTTATCATGTAGTTTCGCGTGAAGGATGGAAGCGGCATCCTTTTATGGAGTTTACGGAATAAAAGATACAGCGGACAGCCTGACCCGGAGTTTTTACGTAGGGGCACGCCCAAGAATTTAGGAGAAAACCTCTTTTAAAACATCCAGTGATTTGGGTTTTCTAAAGCCATCCAAGTGAAAACTATAGTAATCAATCAGTATTCTTAAAAGGATTTGCCGTTCTATGACATGGAATATTTTTTGACTGTTGTCGAATTTTAAATCAATCAGTTTTTTAAACAAATTGCTTTCATGTTCCGTGAGCGAACTAACGGCATGAAAAGGTGTAAAAACACCTTCGATCATTTCGAAAAAAGGCATATCCAAATCCGAAGTATCGGGGTAAAAACCCAAATATTTGGTGGTTTCTAATAATAGAATTAAGTGAAAATTAGCTATTTCATCGTGGTTGTCTAGCCAATGTAATGCGGTTTCTAAAAAGGTAAAAAGTGATTCGTTTTCTTCCTCTTCATGAATGGAATGATGCAGCATTTCTGAAATGAACATCACCATTGTACTTTTGTAAATATCAGAATGAATGGAATGAAAAGCCGAAGCGATTTTTATTTCCTTGAAATTTTCTAAAGTGCCTTTGTTTTTATGAACGGCTTCGATTTCGAGAATGGTTAAGGGTTGGAAATAAGCAATTTTTTGATTTGATTTCCTTCCTGAAAAAGCATCCCGAACAAAATACGATTTCAAGCCGTGAGACAGCGTAAAACATTTTACAATCAAGCTTTTTTCTTGAAATTTTAAAGAGGAAAGGACGATGGCTTTTGTTTTTACAAGCATTTTTTTTGTTTAAAGTTTAAAGTTTAAAGTTTCAGATTGTAAAGACAAACCAGACTCAAAACCAAAAACAAATTACCTGATTATCATTACTTTTTTGACCTTGGTTTCCACGCCATCTTGTGCCGAAATAAAGATCATATACACTCCTGAGGCTACTTTGTATTTGCCAAAAGCGGTCGTATCCCATTCGATTGTTCCGCCCTCTGACGTAGTTTCGTACACTAAATTGCCTTCGATATCGGTGATCTTAATATTTGCTTTATTTAACAATCCAGCAACCTTAACAGTTCCCGTATATTCTGGTCGCACGGGATTTGGATACACATAAACTTTGCTTAAATCATCATTTGCTATCGTTGCAGTCCCTTTGAAAGAGACCAATCCTTTGGAAGTAGCAATAAAAACTTCGCCTGTGAGATTATTAATAGCAACATCATTAATCACATTGCTGGGTAGCGGCGAATTATTTATCGTAAAATGATACATGGTTTCCTGACCGTTTGGTGAGACTAAAAACAAACCAGAATCGGCAGTGCCAATCCACTTGTTATTAGCTCCATCAACAGCTATATCAGTAATAAACTGTTCGAATAATAATTCTTGAGCTAAGTTATCCTCTAAGATAATGATAGGATTCGCTTTCATTTGGTCTTCCGTTTGAAAATTTCCCACGTTGGGCAAAACCCGCAATCCTTTGGTTGTGCCTATCCACAACTGATTTCTGGTATCTATTGCAACGGTTCTAACATTTGCAGACGGTAAATTTCCCGTATCAGATCCTGCCGTTATTTTCTTAAATGTATTGGTACTTTCATTAAAACCAACCACGCCATCGCTATTGGTTGAAAGCCATTTTGTTCCATTTTTATCAATGGCTATAGTGCCAAAATTATTGTCATTTGGCGATGCTAAAATTCCATCCATGGCATAACTTTGCCATTGACCGTTGGTTTTCAAAACTTTTAATCCATTTTTTATTCGACTGTTTGTAACCCACAAGTTTCCTGATTTGTCAAATGCAGTTCCATTTATCCTAATGTCAATATATGTTGGACCCACAAAGGTTAACGATTCTAAACCGCTGTTCGTCTGATTGTATAAAATTTTTGGGATATCATTCTCTAATTTGAGTAATCCCGAGAAAAAAGAACTCGCATATACTTCATTTTCATTACTAGGATTCACAAGAATACGGGTCAATGATTGCGCGCCCAAAACATCTTTATAAGGAATATTCAACCAGCCATTGGCATTAAATTTACTGATTCCGTAACTATCCAACGGATACGGATTATAATCGGCTGTATAATCTCCATATACCGCCCACAAAGAAGTGGCAGTTGCTTGAAGCGAAAATATATTGTTCCGAGTAGGACCAAGCGGTGTTATATTCTCAAAAATCCCGGCACTAGACAATGCAGCCACAATCAATCCGTTTTCTTTTGTTCCAATAAAAACGGAATCCCCTATTATGGTGGCGCACGAGAAAAGTGGATTGCTATTCGTAATCTGATTGGAGTTTATTTGGCGCACTAATGCCATCTGATTGTTGTAAATATAAACACTATTCCTAGTAGTTATGATCAGATAATTATCGGTTGATCTTGCGTCAACAGCGGACTGAGGAAGAACAATAAAACCCACAAAAGTATTGGATACTGAATCAAATTTATGCACAGAACCTGCTCCATTGATAGCATACAAATCAGCACCAAAAACTAGTACACTAGACCAATTCCCTGTAGCTATAGTTTCCCATTGCCTGTAGTCTATCAAATTTTTATTGGTTACCGCCGCTCTACGAATACCACTATTTGTGGCTGCATAGATAAAACCATTGTACACTGCTGTTTGATTTACTATAATTTCGGCACCATTGTCACCAATAAAATAAGTATCCCCAAATTGCATAGTTGCCAAGTTGAATTGAACAATCCCAAAATCACAGGAAACGTAGGCGGTTCCGCCAATTTCCATGAAATGATTGATTTTCTTTATATTAGGAGGAAGCTGTTTATTGATAATATCTACAATGTTCAATAGCGTACCATCGGTCTCATTGATTGCAATTATAAGTCCATTTTCGTACCCTACCAAGGTTTTATTGCTTGCTGCGCTATAGTATAATGCAGAAATCGTTTGTCCCGAAAGACCATCAATGGTATTGGTAGTTTTGACTACGTTTGTTGTGAGATTCTTGGAGAATAAAGCATTTTCAGAAGCTGCAAAAACTTGTGTTGTTGATGCTGACAAATCTTTGATATCTGTGTATGAAAAATAACCTTGCCAAGACAAATTTTCCTGGGCAAAACTATTTTGGGTAAAAAATATCAGCAAAAAAAATAAAACGTTCTTTTTCATTATTAGCGCGACTGTTGAATTGCAAATATAAACCAAACGGAAGTCTTAGCATTTTGTTACATAAAAAAAAGCCTTTCATCTTATCCAGAATGATCTGGTCGATGAAAGGCTTTGAAAATTATTGAAGCTTTGTTTTATACCACTCCTTGAGCAAGCATAGCATCAGCAACTTTTACAAATCCAGCAACGTTAGCTCCTTTTACGTAGTTTACGTATCCTTCTGAATCGGTTCCGTATTTTTTACATTGATTGTGAATACCAACCATGATCTCTTTCAATCTACCGTCTACCTCTTCACTAGTCCAGTTCAATCGAATAGAGTTTTGAGTCATCTCTAATCCTGAAGCAGCTACTCCTCCAGCATTTGCTGCTTTTCCTGGTGCAAAAAGTACTTTCGCTTTCAAGAACAACTTGATCGCTTCTAGAGTGCATGGCATATTTGCTGCCTCCGTTACACACATAACGCCATTTGCGATTAAGTGTTTTGCATCCTCTTCGTTCAACTCATTTTGAGTAGCACACGGAATTGCAATATCAACTTTTACTTCCCAAACACTTTTTCCTTTGTGGAAAACTGCGTTTGGATATTTTTCTAAATAGGCTTCGGCTCTGTTATCACCTCTTGCTCTCATTTCGAGCATAAAATCTATTTTATCGCCAGAAATTCCTTCTTCGTCATAAATATACCCGTCAGGACCAGAAATAGTAACTACTTTTCCGCCTAGATCATTTACTTTTAAAGCTACTCCCCAAGCCACGTTTCCAAAACCAGAAATCGAAACTGTTTTTCCTTTAATTTTTTGATCGATGGTGTTTAGCATTTGCTCTGCAAAATAAACTACTCCGTAGCCTGTTGCTTCTGGTCTAATTAATGATCCTCCGTAAGCCAATCCTTTACCGGTCAAAACTCCTGTGAATTCATTTCTAATTCTTTTGTATTGACCAAATAAATAGCCAATTTCTCTAGCTCCTACTCCAATATCTCCTGCAGGGACATCCAGTTGTGGACCAATATGTCTGCACAATTCTGTCATGAATGACTGGCAAAAACGCATTACTTCAGCATCCGATTTTCCTTGTGGATCAAAATCAGATCCTCCTTTTCCTCCACCCATTGGCAAAGTAGTCAAGCTGTTTTTGAATACTTGTTCAAATGCTAAAAATTTAAGCACTGATAAATTTACAGTGTGATGAAAACGAATTCCACCTTTGTATGGACCAATTGCTGAATTCATTTGAATTCTAAAGCCTCTGTTTACTTGAATCTCCCCTTTGTCATCTACCCATGGAACTCGAAATATGATTGAACGCTCTGGTTCAGACATTCTTAAAAGTAGATTTTTGCCGTCATATTTTTTTTGCTCTGCGATAAATGGAATAACAGTCTCTGCAAATTCCCTAACAGCTTGTATAAATTCAGGTTCATTTGGATTTTTGGCTTCAACTTGAGCCATAAAATCATTTATTTTTAATGACATAGATTATTATAATTAATTAAGAAAACGATTTCGTTATAATTCACAAAGATACATTTTATAAAATATTCGGACTCCCTTTTTAATAATTTATAGATAGAATTATCTTTTTATTAGGCATTTTTAAACAATTGTATTTAGGATATCTTAATTTAAACGAATTCACTACCACTTTCGTAAGTAAATAAGAATATGACTGCTTATTTTTAATTTCTGTTTTTAACTATAAATGTACCTGATGTTTTTTATATATTTGTGAAGATTAGAAAGATACCTCCGATGATAAAACAAACAATCCTTCTTTTATTAATCTGTTTTGGATTTTCAGCTGATTCATATGCGCAATTTGATGGATTTTCGCATGAAATAGGAATAATTGCTGGGCCAATCGCTTTTCAATCTGATTATGGTAAGCGTAATGATTTAAAGACTAACGCTGGCAATACTGGAATAGGAATAGGAATTGTTCATTTTTTAAACTTCACGTACGATTCGAATTATAATTATACCTCAAGAACGTATTTTAATGAACATTTTAAATTAAGATCAGAGCTATCATTCAATAAAACGGAACTACAACATTTTGGAAAATATGTAGATCCCAAGAAAACCTCGCTTGATGCGCAACAATTACGAGCGATGTCTGGAAGTACATCAGTTGCTAATTTTGGCATGCAATTAGAATATTTCCCACTGAGTATTCGTGATTTTACAGCGGTTACTGGAAGTTTTGCTCCCTTTGTAAGTTTAGGTGGCCAAATTAGTTATTATGACGCCAAGGCTTCATCAACACTAGGTCCTCTGGGAACTCCTGCCACTACATTCCCAAAATATTTAACTCCGAGTGAAGGCCGACCTTTCGGATTTTCTACCGAAAAAAATACGGTCTTGTCCGTTGTAACGAGTCTAGGAACTCGATATAAACTAGATGATTCTGCCGATTTATTGGTAGATTTACGATTACAGTATTTCTTCTCCAATTGGGTGGATGGATTGAATCCTAATCCCGAAATTTATAAAGAAAACAAAGCAAATGACTGGTTGGTTTGGTTTAATGTGGGATACATTCGCTACTTAGACTAATACCGCAAAAAGTATAAAAAAATAAGCCCCAAGACTATTGTTATTAGCGTTGGGGCTTTTTGTATTTATTAAGCTAATGCTTGCTTCAAATCTTCTATTAAATCTGCAGCATCTTCGATTCCAACACTTAAACGAACCAAGTCATCAGTAATACCAATTTCTTTTCGTTTGTCTTCTGGAATGGAAGCGTGTGTCATCAGTGCAGGATGATTTGCCAGCGACTCTACTCCGCCCAATGATTCGGCTAAAGTGAATACTTTCAGTTTTTCTAGAAAATCAACAGCGTCTTCCTTTTTGCCAGAAACAAAAGTAAACGACACCATTCCTCCAAAACCGCTCATTTGTTTTTTGGCAATTTCATGATACGGATGGCTTGGTAATCCCGGGTAGTATACTGTTTTTACTTTTGGGTGATTGTTTAAAAACTCTACCACTTTCCCTCCATTTTCGCAATGTCTTTCTACACGCAAATGCAAGGTTTTTATTCCTCTAAGCACCAAGAAACTATCCATTGGTCCCAGTGTAGCTCCAGTTGCAAATTGTTGAAAGTGTAATTGTTCTCCAAGCGCTTCGTCTTTTACAATTAACGCCCCTGCAATAACATCAGAATGCCCTCCTAAATACTTTGTAGCCGAGTGCATTACGATATCAGCTCCTAGATCTAATGGTTTCTGCAAATAAGGCGTTGCAAAAGTATTGTCTACTGCAAAAAGAATTTTTTTCTCTTTTGTGATGGCAGCGATTTCTTGAATATCGGCCAATTTCATCAAAGGATTTGTAGGTGTTTCTACCCAAACCAATTTTGTATTCTCGTTGATTAATGACTTGAATTTCTCGATGTCATTCATATCCACAAAATGGAATTTTATTCCGGAATCCTTATAAATACGGGTAAACATTCTATAGGTTCCACCATACAAATCGTCCATAGCAATGATTTCGTCACCTGCTTTAAAAGAACGCAAAACACAATCTGTAGCGGCTAATCCTGATGAGAAAGCCAATCCACGAGTTCCATTTTCTATACTCGCCAAAGCATTTTCAAGTGCACTTCTAGTTGGATTTGCAGCTCTACTGTACTCGTAATCCGGATTTAAAGGCTTACCTGGACTAGTTTGTATAAATGTTGATGTTTGATATACTGGTGGCATAACCGCACCAGTACTTGGATCGTGATGCTGTCCGCCGTGAATAACCTTTGTATTGAATTTCATATCTATAAATTTATTGTTTTTTAAAGGTCATATGTAATTCGCATATTTTCATTGGTGCTTGCGACCAATTTACATTCATGCTCATTTCATATCTTTTGAATTTTAATGCTAAATAAAGTGACAAATTTACCCATTAATTTATTTTAACCAAGCCACAAGTTGATACCTTTGTATATAATTAACAATTATGAGATGAAACACCCTGTAGTTTTTGCTATATTCTTTTTTTTAATAACCAGTTGTTCGAATGAATTGACATTTAAAGACCAATCTTTTCAAAAAACAACAACTTTACCCTGCAAACAAAATTGCCCTGAAATAACTGTAAAAATTCCTGTTGCAAAAAACGACCTTATTGTAGCTGACAGCGTTAATAAAAAAGTGTTTTCGGTATTGAAAGAGATTGTTTATTTTGGCGAGAAACCATACACCTCAACAGATTACACAGGATTACTAGCCTCTTTT
>NZ_JBWJVK010000059.1:0-9817 GCF_056428945.1 Flavobacterium sp. GNP010
CTATTATTTGAATAAATGTGAGAACGGTAGATTCAATAACCGCATCAATCCCCTTGTTGAATAGAAATAACAACAAAAAAAGCAACAATAAAAAAGAGAAATAATGGAGCGTAAAGATACCATGATCAAAATAATACCATCTTTTTTTATTGTGAAAAAGCCACAGAAAAAAAGCAAATAGTGGCATAAAAATGAATAAAACTTTAGGTAAATTATTTGTAAAAGAATATATGAATTTCTCGATAATTTCGGTTTGTGTATTGTTTTCTTTAACGATTTGTATTTTTTTATTTAACCAATAATTCCAATCGGATAACTTTTCAGAGGCTGGTGCATTCTTTTGGATGGAGTCTAGTTGTGCGACTGATGTGTAGCCAAAACTTAAAATTTCATCTTGATCCTTAGAGGCTTTTTCATCCTGTTCTTTTTTATGTGTATTGGATTGAAAAGATTTATTTTTAGTGGTTAGAGTTTTTTCTTTGTTTGTATTGATTTCTATAGGATTTTCGACATTTGGAAAAGTAGCAAGAAGTAAAAAGGTGATAAAACTGATGAAAATATACAAACGAACTGGAGCTAAATAAGACAATCTTTTTCCGGAGAGGTATTCCTTGGTAAGTGCAGCGGGCTTGAATAATAAATTTTTTATGGTTCTCCAAAAAGCATTTTCATAATGAGTAAGATCTTCAAAAAATGAATAAAAAGGTGATGAAACGTTTTTCGGGTATCAGTATTTTCTTGTCCACAATTAGGACAGAATCTATTTTCGACCACATACCTGCAATTGAGACATGTTTTGTCGTTTCTCATTTTACTTTTAGACATAAAAAAACAGTATAAATTCTAGATTTTTGTTGAATTTTAAGGTATAAAACTAACAAAAAAACGGAACTTATACTGTTTTATTAAAATATTTTTGATGTATTATTTCAACACATCTTTCAAGAAAGAATTCATACGCTCCCAAGAACGCTTGTCTGCTTTTGCATTATAGGCAGCTCCTTTTGAGTTGTCATTTCCAGCTTCAGGATCTGTAAAAGCGTGAACCGAGTCAGCGTAATAAATCATTTCCCAATCTGCTTTCGTATCTCTCATTTCTTGCTGGAATGCTGTTACTTCAGCTGCAGGAACATACAAATCATCTGCACCATGAAGTACTAAAACTCGCGCTTTTATTACATTGTTTACTCGGGCTGCATCGCGGCCTAAACCACCATGAAACGATACGACTCCTTGAACTTGCATACCGGCTCTAGCTGCTTCTAGAACGCCCGTACCACCAAAACAATATCCTATAACAACAATATTATCTGGATTTGCTCCTGATTTTACCAATTGGTTCAATGCCAACTGAATGCGCCTTTGGTATTCGCCAACATTATTTTTGTAATATCCAGCTTGTTTTCCTGCTTCTTGTGTGTTTTTTGGATAGTTTCCTTCACCATAAATATCAGCTACAAAAGCATAATATCCCATTTTTGAAAGCTTTTCAGCTGATTGTTTGGCGTGGGTGTCGATTCCTTTCCAAGCTGGAAGGATTAGAATTCCTGCTTTGGTTTTACTTGCTTTTTTGGGAGCAATTGCCAATCCATTTAATTTTTGAGAGCCATCAGTGTATTGAACTGGTTTTAACTGTGCATTAACACTAGTAGAGAAGAGTGCTATTCCTAGAAATGTAAAAATTATATTTTTCATATTTGTTTGTTTTAATTTTACAAATGTCTCACTAATTATGTCACAAGAGAAATAATATGATTTTTTTAGTTTATGGCTGTATATTTAATTCTTATGCTGGAAATTTAATGTTTTATTCCCCAGGATGATAAGTTTTTTCTGCATGCTTCAGTATGTCCTCTTTGTAAAATAAAACGTCTTTGAATTGACCTTTTTGATACATTTCGGCTTGATCATAAAAATGTTTCGATTGTGTATTACCACTATTTCCCCCTGCAAGTAGTGATTTGGCTTTTACTTTTGGCCCAAATTCAACTGCGCAAACAAAGCTATTACCATTGCTACCATAGCGTTTTTTACTTCCGTTTTGATAGTTGCTTTTATAAGCTGGTAAACTTCCCCATATCGCTGGTCCAAATGCCACGGGCAAACTTTCTGCAGCATCATTATATTGTAGGTTGATGTCTCCATTCGGTCTTTGAAAACGATTTATTATTCCCCATTCAATTTCCCAAGTACCAAATTTAAGTTTCAATTCGGAAACCACGCGTTGCAACTGAGGAATTAATTGATCTGATGTTGCAGTTTTAGCAAATTGTATCGTGTTTTCAACCTGATCTTGTTCGCCTTGGTTCGTGTACACTTTCTGAATAATGGGATCCAGTTGATATGCCCATTCCACAGCAAGTGTTGTCGCTATCGAATTTTCTCGGGCATAATAATCCCAATTTTTCAAAACAGTTATTGGTGCTATCAATTCAGCATATAATGAATTGTCAATTTTAATATTTTTTTCGAAATTCGTTATCAAAGCTGGAATTAAATATTCAAACGCTGTTAATTTGGTATCATAACCATCAGCTATTAATTTGTCGAGTGTGTAGTTGTCGCCTTTATTCAGTAAGCGTATAGCATTGAGTCCTCTAAAACTTTCGCCGTCAGGAGCCATATATGGCGGGTAGTTTTCTTCTTTTGGACTATTGACACCAGCTACAGAATACGGTGTTGAGTTGCAATTTTGTAACCAGCCATTTTCAGGGTTATAGGAATGAACGGTTTCTAAAACATCGTGTAAACCCTTCCATTGTGTGGTGGCGGTTGTGCCGTCCATTACTTTAGACCAATTTAATTTTTTGTCTCTTATTGGAATAAAATTTCCGTGCCAGTATGCAATATTTCCTTCTTTGTCCGCATATACAGTATTGTTTGAGGTGTTGGCCTTTAAATCCATTGCTTTTTTATAATCTTCAAAACTTTTCGATTTGGTACGCATCCAACTTTGTTCTAAGCTTTTCATTGAGCGATTGTTGGATTTTAAAGCGATCCATTTTCCGTCTCTTTTTGCCATTATAGGACCATGATTGGTGTAATAAGTGGTAAAGGTTTTGGGTATCAGTTCGCCGTTTTCTAGATAGTTTAGAGTTATTTTCTTCTCGATAAGAGGAAGCAGTTTTTTTTCGTATTCATAAAATAATTTGTTGTTTTTAGTCACAATTTTCTCTGCATACATATCGGCAACGTCTACATTAGATGAGGTGTGCATCCAGCCACAATTTTCATTAAACCCTTGGTAGATAAAAAATTGTCCCCAAGTTACGGCTCCGTATGCATTCAAATCTTCATTACTAGTTACTTGAATTTCAGGTCTAAAATAAAAAGTAGTATGCGGATTAATGTATAACATGGCATTGCCCGAAGCTGTTTTTGATGGAGCAATAGCAAATCCGTTAGAGCCAGTTTGTACGTCTTTCTCTCGTTCTATGTACGCTACTTTATCAGTATTCCCAGAGTAAAATGCTTTAAGTTCACCAGTAGAAAGCCCTGCAGTACTAATGGCTCCAATACTTCCGTCGGTCCAAAGTAAGGGAAACCATGGTTCAAAATGAGTTAGTAAAGCGGGCTGAACTTCGGGGTGTTTGTACAAGTAATAATTGATGCCATCTGCATAACTGTTTAATAATCTTTTCAACCACGGCGCTGCTTTTTTATAATCTGCTTTGGCGTCTTGGGTATCAATCAATAGTTTAATTTCTAAATCATTGTAAAGAACAGATTGCCCTTTGATTTCAGCCAGACGGCCTAATTTTTCAATATAATTGAGTTCTACTCGTTTAAAATCATCTTCACATTGCGCATACAACATCCCAAAAACGGCATCTGCATCCGTTTTGCCATCGACATGTGCAATTCCCCAATTGTCTCTCGTTATGGTTACTTGTTGGGCAAGTTTTTGTAGCCTTGCTATTTCAGCAGTAGTGATTTTTTGAGCAAATAGGGGGGGACTAATACTGAAAACGATTAATATTAAATAACTTTTAAGATGTTTCATTAGGTAGTAAATTATGTTAAAGACTCACATTTCTTTTAAAGGCACACCCCAATTCAATAATCGAATCAGTTTTGGCAATGCCGGGAATAGTATCAATTTTTTCATAAAGCACTTTTCGCATGTGTTCATGATCTTTAGCAATGATTTTTATGTAAAGGGTAAATGATCCAGTGATGTAGTAGCACTCTGTTATCTCAGTGATTTTTTTAAGTTCCTCAATAATGCGATCCGAGTCTTGGTCTTTATTTAAGGTAATTCCTGTAAAAGATCCCCAATCGTAACCAACTTTTTTTTCATTAATAATAGGTTTTATTCCGGTAAGAATTCCTTGTTCAATAAGTCTGTTGATGCGTTGATGCACCATGGTATTCGAAATTTTAAGGTTCGTAGCTATAGCTGAATACGCCATTCTTCCATCTTTTTCTAGTTCTTTAATAATATTGATATCGAATTCGTCTATTATGTTCATGAGGGTGCAATTATAAATGATATTTGTGTTTTTTTAAAGTGTAATTCTCTTGTTTTTGAACAAGTTTTAATTAGACTTAAAAATTAGAAATGACTTAATTTTAGTCTAAATTAATTAAATATTTTTAATTAAGCCTATTTATAAAGTCAAAAAAATTATTTTTATTGTAAAATTAAAAAAAAAATCTAATTTTGTATTCTAAAGCTTTTAAATATAAAAATCATGACACATACAGAACAAAACCTTTCATTAAAATCTGAAGCGCTGATCGCTAAAGAGAGTCAACATGGAGCACATAATTATCATCCTTTACCAGTCGTTTTAGAAAGAGGCGAAGGCGTTCATGTTTGGGATGTAGACGGAAAAAAATATTATGATTTCCTTTCTGCTTATTCTGCTGTCAATCAAGGGCATTGCCACCCGAAGATTGTAAGTGCCATGATCAAACAAGCACAAACACTTACCTTAACATCACGTGCTTTTTACAACGATCAGTTAGGACCTTTTGAAGAATATATAACCAAGTATTTTGGGTTTGATAAAGTTTTACCAATGAATACTGGTGCAGAAGCAGTAGAAACTGCTTTAAAATTATGTAGAAAATGGGCGTATGAAGTTAAAGGAATTCCCGAGAACCAAGCTCAAATAATTGTTTGTGAAAACAATTTCCACGGAAGAACTACTACTATTGTTTCGTTCTCAAATGATGAAAATGCACGAAAAAGCTTTGGACCATTTACAGCTGGTTTTATTAAAATTCCTTATGATGATACTGACGCTTTAGAGACAGCATTAAAATCAACCACGAATATTGCTGGGTTCTTAGTTGAACCTATTCAAGGAGAGGCGGGAGTTTATGTTCCAAGTGAAGGTTATTTGGCCAAAGCCAAAGCACTTTGCGAAGCGCACAATGTACTATTTATTGCAGATGAAGTGCAAACAGGAATTGCGCGTACCGGGCGATTATTAGCTACTTGTGGCAATTGTAATTGTAAAAAGGGATGCGAAAATACGCCAGAAGTGAAACCAGATATTTTAATTCTAGGGAAAGCAATTTCCGGTGGAGTTTATCCCGTATCAGCAGTTTTAGCAAACAATCACATCATGAACGTGATTCAACCTGGACAGCATGGTTCTACTTTTGGAGGGAATCCAATTGCAGCAGCTGTAGCTATTGCTGCACTTGATGTAGTGAATGAAGAGAATTTAGCACAAAACGCAGCACATTTAGGAGAAATTCTACGAGCGGGATTGAACGAAATAGCCGCTAGAAATCCAATAATTACCTTGGTCAGAGGAAAAGGACTTTTGAATGCAATCGTAGTGAATTGCGATGAAGAGTCTGATTTGGCTTGGAATATTTGTATGAAATTTAGAGATTATGGGTTATTGGCAAAGCCAACGCACGGTAACAAAATTCGATTTGCACCGCCATTGGTTATTACCGAGTCACAAATTCAGGAATGTTTGGCTATCATCGAAAGAGCTTTAAACGATTTTAGATAAGATATAAAACCATGGGAAAAACGATAAAATTAATAAAGAATAGGTCGGACATTGGTGCTGGTACTCGGGGATCCGACTTAGGGATTGATGCAATTGAAATTGCCGCAATTAATAAAAACAGTGACTTTTTCAATCAATTTGAGTTTGAAGATGTCAAAACACATAACGAATCTATTTACGATAAAAACCGTAGTTCATCAGCAAAAAGGATTGAGCACGTTGTAGAGCAGTGCACTCGAGTGTGCTATGCAGTAAAGAAAAATCTTGACGGCAAGTATTTTCCTATTGTATTATCTGGAGATCATTCCTCAGCATTAGGTACTTTGAGCGGTATTAAAGCCGCGTACCCGGAGCAAAATATAGGCGTTTTCTGGATCGATGCACACGCTGATTTGCATTCCCCGTATACATCACCCTCGGGAAATATTCACGGAATGCCACTATCTGCAGCTCTTGCTGATGATAACTTAAGTTGTCAAAATAATGAGGTACCAGCCGAAACGCAAGTTCATTGGGAGCAAATGAAAAATTTAGGCTACAATGGACCTAAAGTTTTAGCTGAAA
The DNA here is from genome assembly GCF_056428945.1 of Flavobacterium sp. GNP010. Lineage (NCBI taxonomy): Bacteria > Pseudomonadati > Bacteroidota > Flavobacteriia > Flavobacteriales > Flavobacteriaceae > Flavobacterium > Flavobacterium sp. GNP010. Next base: position 6,543 of record NZ_JBWJVK010000059.1, read on the forward strand.
ATCTAATTTATTTTGGTGTTCGTGACACCGAAGAAGAAGAGGATAAGCAAATTGATAAACTAAATATTAAAAACTACAAGGTTGATGAAGTGCGATATAGAGGTTTAGAAACCTGCGTAGCTGAAGCTTTATCAAAAGTAGCGCATTGCGAAGTATTGTATATTTCTTTTGACGTTGATTCTATGGATTGTGATATGATTTCATACGGAACCGGTACGCCAGTGCCTAAAGGCTTTGATCAGTATGAAATTATAGCGATTATCAATCAGATTATTGAAACCAAAAAAGTGGTTTGTATCGAATTCGTTGAGGTAAATCCTTTATTGGATACCAAAGGGAATAAGATGGCAGAAACTGCTTTTGAAGTATTAGAAGCTATTACATCAACGCTGTTGCTACCTATAGAATAATTAATATTTCAATAAAAAACGAAAATCCCGAAATCAAAAATGTAGATTTCGGGATTTTTTATAAAATTATTTTAACGTAAATATTTTATAATAATTAGGCAGTCTTCATTGAAATATTTGATAAATATCTTTTTTTTAGACTTTCACAATACTCACTAATTCTTACTGATCAACTAATTTTTTAGTGTAGGTACTATTTACTATAGTATTTTTTCCTTAGCCAAAAAGAAACATTCACTAAAATAATCAAAGCTGGAACTTCAACTAACGGCCCAATAACTCCCGCAAATGCTTGTCCGCTATTGATTCCGAAAACGCCTATGGAAACAGCAATTGCCAATTCAAAATTATTCCCTGATGCAGTGAAGGAAAGTGCAACGGCATCTCTATAATTGGCTCCGATTTTTTTGGAAACAAAAAACATCAGAAAAAACATAATAGTGAAGAAAATTACTAACGGAATAGTGATTCGAATCACATCCAATGGCAAGTCAACAATCGTTTCCCCCTTTAAACTAAACATGACTACGATCGTAAAAAGCAGAGCTATCAAAGTAATAGGAGAAACAAAAGGAATAAATTTTTGATTGAACCATTTGTCACCAATGAATTTTTTGATAGCATAACGGCTAATTACCGCTAATGCAAATGGAATTCCTAAATAAATACCAACTGTTGTTGCGATTTGAATAACGGTTATATTCAATTCTAATCCTTTTATTCCAAATAATGGCAACATGATTTCCAAATAAAAGTAAGCATACAAACTAAAGAAGAACACTTGAAGCAAACTATTAATTCCGATTAATCCCGCTGTTAATTCCCTATTTCCCTCTGCCAGTTCATTCCAGACAATAACCATTGCAATACAAGGCGCGATACCAATTATGATTAAACCGGTCATGTATTCTGGATAATCTTTCAAAAAGAATGTCGCCAGTGAAAACATTAAGAATGGACCAATAATCCAAGTAATAAAAAAGGAAGCGGTGAGTAATTTAGGCTTTTCAAACATTAAAGGTATTTTCGAAAAATCAATTTTAGTCAAAGGCGGGTACATCATTAATATTAATCCAATTGCAAGGGGAACATTCGTCGTACCGCTAGAAAAGGAGTTGATGAAACCACTGCTGGATGGAATAAAGTAACCAATGGAAACACCCATAGCCATTGCCAAAAATATCCAAAGCGTTAGGTAACTGTCAAGAAAATTCAATCTTTTTTTAGAAGCCATTATTCTGATTTTATTTGGGAAAATACATATAACATTTCGGTTGCAATTTGTAAACTGCGTTCTTGATATTTCGCAGCTTGTTGAGGTGTGTTGTCAAATGCTTTCGGATCTTCATATGTAATTGGAATACGCTTTTCAGCGCCAGCAATAAAAGGACAACCCCCATCCGCTTGAGAACACGTCATAATCGCCGCAAATTCATTTTTCGGATTAAATTCGTCGTCGTATTTTTTAGAAAATCCGATAACAGGATGTGTATTCTCTGCATATTTAATCGAATAAATAGGATTGTTTCCTGCTGCAATGACTCTAATTTTAAAGCCAGATTGCTCCAATGTTTGTGCTGCCATAGGATATAAAGCAGTTGCTTCGGTACCACCAGAATAGCAAAATACATTTTTTATGTTGTAATATGCCGCTGCCGTTTGCGCCCAAACTTGTGATAGATGACTTCTTCGAGAATTATGAGTGCAAATTAAGTTGAGCCTAATATCTTCTTGATTGTAAACTTTGTTTTGAATGAAATCAACTAGTGGTTGCAAAATACTCTTTCGTTCCCCTGTTATGGTTTCAAATTGTAAGCTCTGAATTATTTTTTCTATTTCTGGAAATAGAATGCTTTTGGTCTGTTTCATAATACAGTTTTAAAATTAACAACAGCCACCACCAGGAACGCAACTATTGGTTTGGCTGGAAATTTCAGATAATTTCACTTTCTCCTTTTCTGTTGGAATGCCACATTGGTCCTGAGCTAAGCAAGCAGTTTGTTTATTTATTAAGGTAAATGTTGTTCCCTCGAAACCCAAGTCATACTTACCGATTGTTTCAGCTTGGTATTCTACCTCAATTTCGAAATCTACTATTCCTAATATTTTTTCTGAAAGTGCTATGATATCTAGAAGTTTTTTTGGTTTTAAACGGTGTTCAAAATCATTAGCATTCCACAATTGAAAGTTCACCACAGTTTCATTCCTTACTTTACCGCCACAATCAATAAAGTTTTTAGTAACCAATCCCACTTCAGTTACGTGAAAATGTTCTGGAACAAAACTTCCGTTTGGTAACATAAAAGTGACATTTTCTAAATTGGTCAATTGTTCTTTAATTTCTGATATTCTCATGATTTTTATGATTTAAAAATTAGCAACATTTATTTTTTTTATTCTCTAAATAGAGATCAATGTGTTCAAAAAAAGATTTTAGGGTTTCAAAGCCGTCTTCATTAAGACAATAACAAATCGCATTACCTTCAAAATTCCCTTTAATGAGACCAGCATTCTTTAACTCCTTCAAATGTTGGGAAATAGTTGGTTGGGCAAGTGGTAGTTCATTTACAATATCTCCGCATACACAACTGTTCACTTTGATGAGATGTTGAATAATGGCAATTCGAGCAGGATGTCCTAATGCCTTGGCTAAAGTAGCCAATTGGTTTTGCTCTTCTGTAAAGCATTCTGTTTTTGTAATTCCCATCTGTATATATTTATATTGCAATATTACGATATTGTCTTTAAATAACCAAATGCAGAATTTCTAATTTTAATAACAATGACTTGAATAGTTACAAAGTCAATTATCGCACTAAACAAATGCATAATCCCTTCCTATATAATAATAAAGATATCCCCTGT
>NZ_JBWJVK010000060.1:0-9451 GCF_056428945.1 Flavobacterium sp. GNP010
TATTCTAATCGTATTTCATTATTTTGAAGTAGAATTACCTGCAACTTATCTGTACAACCTGAATTATCTGTAACTGTCAAGTTATAAGTGCCCGCAGCTACATTTTTTAAATTTTGATTGGTACTTGTAAATCCATTTGGACCCGTCCAATAATATCTGTAATTAAAAATACTAGGAGCAATTTCAGTAGCTCTTCCGCCAGTTGCTTCTACATTAATTTCTCCTGTAAAGTCTCCATAACATAAAATATTTACCTGACTGATTAAAGTCACTTTTAATATTGGAGGCTCAATAATAGTATATGTTTCCGTTAATGTATCACAACTATTTGCTTCTGTAATAGTTACTTTATAGGCTCCGGGAGACAAATTAGATAAGTTCTCTGTATTTGCATAAGGATTTCCATCTTTTGTCCATGAATACACATAAGGCATTGTCCCTCCAGTAGTTGATAGATTAATTCTACCATCGTTTTTTCCAAAGCAAGTGATGTCATTTTTAAAACCAGAAAAGCTAAATTTCCCTGGCTCGACTACTTGGTAATTTTTCACAAAAGGACATTTACCATCATCCTGCACTTGTAACGTATATGCTCCTGGTTTTAAATTGGTAATATTGGCACTTGTGCTAGTAAATCCATTTGGTCCTGTCCACGAAAATAAATAAGGAGCACCTGACTTATAGGGTATTCCGCCAGAAACAACAATACTAATCGATCCATTATCTGAGCCAAAACAAGTACTCTTTTTTATGGTTTCTACTACGTTTATCAATGGATTTACTGTTACTGTTACCGTAAAAATAGGCCCGGGACAGCTGCCAGCAGTTGGCGATACCGTGTAGGTTACCGTTGCTGGATTAGCAGTTACGTTTACCAGAAACTGACCAATACTAGTCACTGGAGAAAATTGTGCCGAAGCACCACTTACCGAGCCAGCTGGACTCACTACAGGATTTGACCAAGTATAGGTAGTATTGTTTGGTACATTGTCAGTTCCGTTACTAATGGGTCTTACAAAAAAAGAATTTCCGCTACAAACTTCGGCGGACTTTGGCGAAATAATTGGCGAAAGTACAGTGTTTACAGAGAAATTTACCTTTTGGGTCGTAGTTCCACAACTATTGGTAACACTGAAAACAGCTTGATAATTACCGCTGACAGTATAGTTTATCTCCCCAGGATTTAAAGAAGTAGAAGAGGAAGGGAAACCGCCTAGAAAGCTCCAGAGATAGGTAACTTCTGAACTAGGTGAACAAGTTTCAACCACTGTTCCTACCGGTCTTATTGTTGCCGAATTACAAAAATCAGATATGGGACTTAAAGTAGTAACTGGTGGTTTTTTTACCTGTATCATTTCGGTGATAGACCGGTCTATTCCACAGGAATTCCTAGTGGTTAATCTAAGATAGTAATTCCCTGGCGTTATAAAATTAAAAACCGGATTTTTTGATGATGGTCCAGTGCCATCTGTAAAATTCCATTGCGGAATTCCTTTTCCACAAAAGCCTTCAAAATAATTTACTATTTCCCAATAATAACTTTCAGCGCCACAACTTAAACTAGTATCAGTAGTATTTGTAATTTGAAAATTGGTGGAAGCACATGCGTTACCATACGTGAATTTAGGTTGTAGAATAGGCTCCACACATATCCATTTACTAAAAGAAGCACCCTTTCCACAAGGTGTTTCTGCAGATAATGTAATTTTATATTTTCCTGGCAACGCATAGCTATGACTAGGATTAACCGCTCTAGAAGGTGTACTTCCATCCCCAAAATCCCAAGTATATACATTAAAAGTACTACAATCATTCGTATATCCGGCAACTGTTGAATTACTGAAATAAACAGATGAATTAGCGCATGCAATACTATTTACATTAAAGCTTACAACAGGTACATCTAAGATAATAATGGGACCTGCCGTGAGGTACGTACTTCCGCACGATGTAGCTATTGTTAAGCCAACGGTATTTCCAGAAGGACAGTTAAACCTAGTAAATGTATGTGGTATAGGGAAATTTTGCGAAGCTGACGGATTGGCGCTATTATAATAAACAGAGCTTTCTAATTGTGCTTGAGTATAATTTTTAATTGTCCCATCTCCATAATTAACCTGATATTTAGTATCAGACGGGTTAAGGGCCCATGATCCAATTGCAAATTCCATAGGAGCAACAGGTAAACATAAATTAGTAGTATTACCCGGAGCTATCAGAGCCCCGATTGGATTATTAGAATTCTTAACTATATAAACAATAGAATTATTGCAACTAGTACTGCCCATTCCTGTTACAACCATATTAAATGACCCTAACTTCATGTAGGTATGCGTTCTAGGGAAAGTAACATTTGTTTCTACACTACCATCTCCCCAATCTACAGTATAAGATGTAATGCAGGATATTGAGGTAGAATTATTGCCAACATTTATAGTGTATTTCAAATCTGAATTGTTGTCACCACACTTTTCAAAAGGTGCACTAGAACCCGACGGAGCATTTAAGTTTACAAATTTTAAATCTGGTTTTTGCTTTACCGTAACAATTTTTGTCAAGGAAGAACTGACTCCATTGCTATCAAATACAGTCAACTTTACATTGAAATTTTGACTTCCACAACCAAGTGCAGTAAATGCGTGGGAAGGATTTGCTAAGGTCGATGAATTCCCATCACCAAAATCCCATAAATATTTAAAAGGTCCGTCTCCAGTGATACTTGAAGTAAAAGCTATTAGAGTTCCAGAACAGCTCCCATCATTATTAAAACTAAAAGAAACTGAAGGCGCAGCTGCTGCAAAATTATAGGTTGAGATATTTTTAAATAGTGTGTGACTGTTATTATTTGTTGCACTATTTCCAAAAACGGTTAAAGAAAATAATAAAAAAAAGAGATGTACTTTAGAGTAGAAATTCCTCATGTAATAAAATTCATTAATTTGTGCGTAAAAGTATACTATTATTTTAATGTGTAAGGATATTCATTTATAATTTTTTGGCTTTTTTTACAGTACATATCCGATAATAAAAAATTAGATAGTAATAGTATAGGAACAGAAAACGCATCAGTAAAGCATTTTAACTTATAAGCTTTTTTGAAACTCTTTCGGTCAAAATCGAATTATACCTTAAACTTGAATTCATCTATTTATTTTTTTTAGCTTCAAATAGTGATGTGTCAAAAACCTAAAAAAACGCATTGCCCCTATTTTCTACTCTTTATAAAATTCCCTATTTTTGCAGTCTAAAATTTTAGTCATGCCAAATAAAAAGTACAAAATAGCGGTCATTCAATTGAATCTTAATGATATTGCCGAAAACAACTTGAAAAAATGCATCAGTTGGGTTCGTGATGCCGCAAAATTGGGAGCCGAAGTGATTTCGTTACCAGAATTATACAGCAGTCATTATTTTTGTCAAAGCGAAGATGTAGATAATTTTGCTTTGGCAGAGCCATTGTACAGCACTTCGTTTATTGCTTTTAGCGCATTGGCAAAAGAATTAGGTGTAGTTATTATTGTTCCTTTTTTCGAAAAAAGAATGGCAGGAATTTACCATAATAGCGCGTACATAATCGATACCGATGGTTCAGAAGCGGGATTGTACCGCAAAATGCACATTCCAGATGATCCTCATTTTTATGAAAAATTCTATTTTACACCTGGTGATTTAGGTTTTAAAACAATTCCAACCAAAAAAGGAAAAATAGGAACCTTAATTTGTTGGGATCAATGGTACCCAGAAGCGGCTCGTTTGACTGCTTTGCAAGGTGCTGAAGTCTTGTTTTACCCAACAGCAATTGGATGGCATCCACAAGAAAAAGAGCAATATGGCGAAAACCAGCATGGCGCTTGGATGAGTGTGATGAAAGGTCATGCCGTTGCAAATGGCGTTTATGTTGCAGCAGCAAACCGTATTGGTTTAGAACAATACTTGCCTGATACGGCGGGAATTCAGTTTTGGGGATCTTCCTTTATTGCGGGACCACAGGGTGAAATTTTGGCGCAAGCCTCACACGACAAAGAGGAAATCCTAATTGCTGAAGTAGATTTAGACTTACAAGAAAATGTCCGTCAGAACTGGCCTTTCTTTAGAGATAGAAGAATAGACGCTTTTGGAGATATTACGAAAAGAGCGATTGACTAATTTGTCTTTCGAAAATTACAAAATCCCTGCTGAAAAATAATTCTTAGCAGGGATTTTTGTTTAAAGAAAACGTATAAATCTAATTCAAATCTGGTTGGAATATTTTAACGACACCATCGCCTTCACTGCTCACTACAATCAAACTTCTTTTGGTAGGACTTTTCGAAGCTGGAATAAAAAGTAAGCCTTCAGGCGCATCACCTGTCTTAAAAGTCTGTAAAAATTTTGGAGCAGCAGGATTCGAAACATCATACACCATAACCGCATCAGCTCTTTCTAAACCGACGAAAAGAATCGTCTTGTCGCCCATTTTAGTTACCACAACTGATTCTGGCTCTACAGATTTATCATCACTTCTAGCATCATCATAAATACCCAATTCTTGTGCTTTCTTGTCTAATTCATTTTTACTGTCGAATACAATTTCTCCAGTGTTTCCATTCCAAATGGAGAAAGAACGGGCTCCAAAAGAAACTAATTCATCAAAATCACCATCACCATCCGTATCTCCCATTTTAGTATTGATATTCAATCTACCCATACTTGCCTCAACTTTTAAAGCTGCAGCATTAGGGAATACTATTGGATCAAGCACAACAGTAGAACTACTGATTCTTTTTACATCAACAAAACCAGTATACTCTCTAGCATCTCCTTCATTTGCAGTTACAAAATAAGGAGTTTTATTAATTTCAAAATTAGTTATAGCATCCGGCTGAAACATTCCTTTGAGTTTCCATGTAGTAGCCAAGACACTACCATCTTTATCGCTGATATCGATAGCATTTTCAGCAAGATTGTAGTCTTTATAGCCTAACGGAAAAATATTTGTGATCGTTTTGGTTGCCAAATCAATTTTAGCCACTCCGTTATTCTCCTGTAAAGTAACCCAAGCCGTTTTAGAATCTGCAGATATCGTGATGTATTCTGGTTCAATATCAGAGGCAAAATTATTAGTTGGACTTGCAATTCTGAAGCCTTTCGTTTTCAACGTACTCAATTGATTGCTAAAACTTTCGAAACTTAAAGTCGTTACCGCATAATTAGCATTAACCACAATAATAGAAACAGAACCGTCCGGATCTATCGAATACGTATCATTTGGCTCTCCTTCATTAGCAGTCATGATGAAATTTCCGTCTGGAGAGAAAGTAATCATATCCGGCAAAGCACCAACCGTAATTTCTTTAATCACACTGTAATTAGCCGTATCAAAAACAACTACTTTTCCGGCATCTTGCTTATTTGGTTTTGCTTCTAATGCGACTGCTAATTTGCCATTATAAGTCGCCACACTATTTGAAGTTCCATTGAACGGAGTTAAATCGATACTTGTTACAAATACTGGACTGGACGGGTTCGATAAATCGATAATATCAATCCTATTCGAATTACTGTTATTTACAGTAAATAACTTTTTAGAAACTTCATCATACGCACTTATTTCGGCCGCTCCGGCGCCACCGATTGTAATGGAACCAATTTCTTTGAAAGTGGCAGCGTTTTCATTAACAACCAACTCTGGAGATTCCTCTTTATTAGAGTCATTTTCGCAACTTGACAAAATCATAATTGCAGCTAATAGTGTAATACCATATTTTTTCATAAGTATATTTTTTTTTTCAAAAATAACTAGCCGAAGCGCAACAAAAATTAACTCAATATTATATAATCATTACCAAAACTATTCTTATAAATTTATAGAATGTCTGAAATGAATGGTTGCCAACTATTTTAAAATCCTACTGAATGTTTATATTTGCAGTCTTTATAATTAGAAATGCTGTATGACTACAAATAATAGAAGATTTCCCGCCGAATGGGAAAAGCAACAAGGAATGTTACTGTGTTTTCCGCACAACGGTAAGGATTGGCCAGGAAAATACGAAGCGATTCAATGGGCTTTTGTAGAATTTATTAAAAAAGTTGCCACTTTCGAGCACGTATTTTTAGTAGTTGCCGATGAAAACCAAAAAGAAAAAGTAAATACGATGTTGGAAACAGCTCATGTTGAAATAACTAACATTTCTTACATCATTCATAAAACCAACAGAAGTTGGATGCGTGATTCGGGTCCGATTATTGTAAAAAACGGAACCGAAAGAGAAGCTTTGAACTTTAATTTTAATGGTTGGGCCAAATATAAAAACATTCAATTAGACAAATTTGTTCCTGCGAAAGTGGGCGAATTCTTAAATATTCCTTTGACGCAAGTTATGTACAAAGGAAAACCGGTAATTGTTGAAGGTGGTGCGATTGACACTAACGGTCGTGGAACTTTATTGACATCAGAAGAATGCTTGATGCATCCTAATATTCAAGTTCGGAATCCAAATTTTACCAAAGCAGATTATGAAGCGGTTTTCAAGGAATATCTTGGAATTACGAATGTGATTTGGTTGGGCGACGGAATTGAAGGAGACGATACCCACGGACATATTGATGATTTATGCCGATTTGTAAACGAAGATACGATTGTGACTATTGTAGAAACAGATCCAACGGATCATAACTACAAACCATTACAAGACAATTTAAAACGCTTGCAAAACGCCAAACTGGAAAATGGAAAATCACCGGTAATCGTGGTTTTACCGATGCCAAAACGTTTGGAATTTGACGGCTTGCGATTGCCAGCGAGTTATGCCAATTTCCTGATTTTGAACAATTGTGTTTTGGTTCCTACTTTTAACGACAGTAATGACCGAAAAGCGTTGAACATCCTTGCAGAATGTTTTCCGGATAGAGAAATAATCGGGATCAGCGCTACTGATTTAATTTGGGGATTTGGAACTTTGCATTGCTTAAGCCAACAAATTCCAGAATAGATTTAGAAAAAAAGTAAAAAAAAAGACTTGTAGAATAATTTTCTACAAGTCTTTTTTCATATCAATAATACCGGTTTATTTATCTCTTGTAAACGGTATTTTCTTTCCGTCAGGAACCAACATTTCAAACCCACTTAAACTTTCATTAAACTCAAAAGTAAGTCCAGCTTGTTTTGATTCAAATTTGTTTTTGCCAACTGATTCAGCTGAAAAACTTGGATAGCCTGTAATCAAAACATTCAAGGCACCGTTTTTCTCTGAAAGCGTAATTTTAATTGGAGCCATAACTGTCGAGAAGGCACCAAGATAACCATCTAAGATGACATCTTTTTCAATCGTGCCTTTGTCATCTTTCCACAAGTTATTTGCTGTATTACTATCCGGTAAAACATGGTCTGGATCTAATGTAATACTTGCAATTTCCTCAGTCGAATTATGCTTGAAAGACCACACTTTATTTTTTTGCCATACTTCTACAGGCAAAGTAACTCGAGTTATTTTACCACTTTTCGTTTTTACGTCTAAACTTACTGGCATAGCCATTTTTTCGAAATTTTCAATCGTAATTACTACACCTTGTTTGGGATCATTTTTTACATATTTGATTCCATTAATACCTTGGTCTAAACGCCAGTTGTATTGAAACCAACCTCTCCAAAACCAACTCAAATCCTCACCTGCAACATTTTCTATTGTTCTGAAGAAATCGTCTGGTTGCGGATGTTTGTATGCCCAACGCTCAATGTAGGTTCTTAATGCTAAATCAAAACGCTCTTTTCCAAGAACTTGCTCTCTTAAAATAACTAGTCCTGAACTTGGTTTCGAATACGCCAATAGTCCAATGTTTTTCTCCTTCATATTATCTGGAGAACTCATGATCGTTTCAAGATTTGGGCTCGTATATACTTCTGCTCTTTGCTGCATATCCGCTTTTGGTTCTTTATACTCACCATTATTAAAATCAAGTGAACTCAATGAATTGATAAACGTATTAAAACCTTCATCCATCCAAGCAAACAATCTTTCATTAGAACCCACTATCATAGGAAACCAAATGTGACCAAATTCATGATCTGTAACTCCCCATAAATCTGCTCCTTTAGACTCCCAACTGCAAAAAACGATTCCAGGATATTCCATTCCGCCCTCGTTTCCAGCCACGTTAGTAGCTGCAGGATAAGGATATTCAAACCATCTTTTAGAATAATTTTCTATCGAAGCTTTAGTATATTCGGTAGATCGACCCCAAGCAGCGTTACCCGCACTTTCTACTGGATAAACCGAAATTGCTAACGATTTTTTACCGCTTGGTAAATTAATTTTTGCAGCATCTAAAATAAATGATGCAGAAGAAGACCATGAAAAATCACGAGAATTCTTGATTTTATAATTCCACGTTTTTGTAGTTGTAGCTGCATTTTTTGATGAAACGGCTACTTCTTCAGCAGTACGTATAAAAACCGTTTTGTCACTTAATTTGGCTTGAGCCAATCTACCTTGTTCAACAGTTGAATAAACAGCTGTAGGATTTATTAATTCACCTGAACCCACCACTACATGATTAGCAGGCGCTGTAATACTTACATCAAAATCCCCATATTCTAAGTAAAATTCTGAAGCTCCTAAGTATGGATTGGTATTCCAGCCTCGTACATCATCATACACGCACATACGCGGATACCATTGTGCAATAGTAAATATTTTACCGTTTTTAGTTTCTAAAACACCCATTCTATCTGAACCTTCGTAAGGAGCTATAAACGAAAAGTCAATTTTAATTTTAACTGAACCGCCTTTTGCGTTTAATCCTTGCGGAAGAAAAACCTGCATTCTGGTATCTGTTATTAGGTACTTGGCATCGACTTCGGTAGATTTTCCGTTTGCGGTGGCAATTACTTTTACTGATTTAATTTTGTGACCGCCATCAAAAACTTGACCTCTTGCCCCATTTCGACTGCCAGTTAAAGGCACTAAAGCGTTTCCACGAGAATCTGAACTAAATAAATTTTGATCTAAATTCATCCAAACAAAAGCCATTTTATCTGGACTGTTATTTGTGTATGTAATAATTCCTGTTCCAGAAATTTCGTTGTTTTTTTCATCTAGTTTAGCCGTCAATTGATAATCAGCTCTGTTTTGCCAATATTCGGCACCCGGCTGACCACTTGCTGAACGAGTACTTGTTCCATTTTTAGAATAAAAATGTGGAGCAAAAGCATCGTGATAATCATACTTTGAAACTGCAGTATTAGCAGAATTTGTTGGGGTTTGTTGCGCCCAAACAGACGCAACTCCGAATAATAAAGTCAAATGTAATAAGACTCCGAAGCGAATATTTTTCATTTTTATAAAATTTATATCACAAATAAATGAAAAAAAAGAGGATTTTGAGCTATTTTAAAAATAGATTTTAATCAAAACCCACTGCTATCCGAAAGTCTAAAATAAAAAGAGCCTTAGAATCCCGTATTTTTGAT
>NZ_JBWJVK010000061.1:0-9307 GCF_056428945.1 Flavobacterium sp. GNP010
CAATTATCAAATAACCATCAAATAAGAATTATGCCCAAAAAGGGACGTATTTTTTATATTTTCTTGAATTGCTTTCGGGATCATCTTCTTTGATAACTTTTGCAAGTAAAGCTTCTTTGATAATTCTAGACGCTATTGCAGCATTTTTATCTTCAATTTTAAATCTATCTCTTAGTGATTGGTTAGTCATTTTGTCATTTGAAACATATCTCAAACAACAATGCTGATAACAAGCTCTTACTTTATCTTTTTTATCCATTTGATTTAGAGTTTTATAAGAATACATAATTACTTTGGTATGCTTCTCTTGAATAAGAATTTCTGGAGCCGGAAGTTGATAAATTTCATTATAAGATATTACTTTATCAATTCCACTTCCTTTTTCCTCACATATTCCTAATCGTCTCATTAAATCTGCAAGAGTATCATTTCTAGATTGGTATTCATCAATAAATCTCTCCGGAGTAATTAACGGAATTCCGGGATTTGTAATTTCTATCCTATCCGAGAAAATTTCAACCATAGGAAATCCTTTTTCCTCAAAATCTTGGTGGATTATTGCATTAGCTAATAATTCTCTCACAGCAATTTCTGGATACATCCTTTTATCATCTCGAAATGCTTTACCTATTTCTTCATTTGCTGGTAGTTGACTATTTACCCAATCAATTAATCCTTGATAGCCTGACACATACCCTTTTCCTCCAATTTGCTCACGAATTGTTTCAATCTTATTATTATTTTTGTAAACTATGACTCTAATTGCTTTTCTTTTTAAATCAGGGAAGTCTTCTAAGTTTTTAGCGAATAAAATGGCACCTAAATTTGTAATTGAGTATTTTGTAGTTTTCTTAATGATTAAGTTTTCAGAAATGAACTTATCAATTACTCCTTGTCTATTAGATGGATAAGGAAGTTTCAGTAAATCAAAATAAGTTTGAGTATCAAGTAAAGAGATGATTGTGTCGTCATCAACATTTTCTTTAGCTAATTGCAATTCGAATATATCTTTGGTTTTTCTATTCCAAATTTTTGCTTCTTTATCTGGAAAATCTTTAAGTAATCTCGTATAACTACCAATCCTGATGTAAGCTTGATTATGGAACTTGACGGGACGATTAACAGACGCAGGAATAACAAACATACTTATTCTGATATTTTCTGAATAAAAAAATTCATAAGTTTTAAAATCAATACGAGGATCTAGACGTTGAATTAGCCAATTTTCAAGTTCCTCTTTTCCTTGAGTTGCCGATTTTACTTTAAATGTTGTTCCTTTAATTGTATGGGTTTTGTCTTCGACTCCAAAAATTAAAAACCCATTTTGTTTATTATTTAAACAAGCACCATTTGCTAAGGCTGAAATTCTTTCTCCTATTTCTTCATTAGAATGAAAGTTCAATTTGAATTCAACCCATTCGGTTTCTTGAGAAAAGGTTACAAGCTCTTTTATTAATGATTTTAATTCGATTTCTTCCATATTGTCAAATAAGTGTCAAATAAGAAACCCTTTAAATTAGGGCTTTCTTTACTGATTAGATGTAAATATACATTTTTTAATCAAATAAGATATTGGATTTTTTTTGAATTTAAAATTATTACCACTACAAAAATATTCAACACCAGATCTATAAAAAGTTCAAATCGCGGAACTTTTAAATATTAAATAGAACAATAAAAATCTCTAAAAATTTATTTTATTCTACTCCGCAACCTATTGGGGAACCTGGTGGCGGTACTTGGTGCAAAGTCGGTTTTGCTTTTTCCGGAGACTTCATTCTTTCCAAGAGGAGCAATAAATGCCCTTTGTATGAAGTGTCTGTTGTGGTTTTTAATTGTGCCGTTGCATGCGTTTTTAAATCATCTATAGCTTTAAGTAATTCTGCTTTGGTCGCAAAAGAGGCTTCATCGTTTATCGAAGTTGCCAGTATATACGTGAGCAGAAGTTGTTCGTTTTGCTGCTGAATTAGCTTTTGAAATCCTTTTAAGCGTGGTGCTTTCCATGTTTTGCTGCTAAGCACACTGATCATGTCATCGATACCCAAGCCATTATTTTCTACTTGGAATTCTACTAATCTATTCAAACGGCTAGTGTTAAATAAAAAGGACAATGGAATATCGGCTGCGGCTTCGGCTGCTGCCAGCGGATCAAATGAAAGACCGGTTCTGCGATTAAACAATTCTCTGTTATAATCAGAGCCTGCAGGTCGCGGAGGAATTAATTTTAGTATTTTTTCCGACATTTCCAATACTTTTGGATCTATACAATCGGTGATCGCATTCAATGCATTAAGTTGATCTTCTTTAGTAACGGCGCGCATTATCATTTGTCCGTCTCCCCTTACGGCATAGGAATAATACAAGCCACCAACTACTTTAGAAACAGCTTCTATTTGGTAGCGATGAAATAAATAAATGGGAACCAATACATCTTCAACCATTGCCATTGGTGTGCCTTTGCGAATGTTGTTTTCTCCAAATTGCGATAACGCTTTTGCTCGAACCTTCATTACGGTTTTTAGCTCCGTTACAGGGTCTTTGCCATTATCCCAAAGATGTGCATTTGGATGCATACCACCAGGATCGCGGGCGTCTCTATCTGAGATAAAAGTAAGCCCATTTTTTGAGGCATCGGTCAGCAGTTTATCAAGAGCTGCAGTTTCATTTGTTTCTTGTGGAAATTGTTCATAACCGTATTGGATGCTTAATTTGTCCCAATCACCAATTTCGTTAGTATATGCAGTACTGAGGTCTATTTCATTTTTACTGTTTAAGGTTACCATTGGTGGCGGATAATCCATTACACTTGCTCGGTCCTGTGCGCTCGAAATATAATTATGCATTAGTCCCAATGTGTGACCTATTTCATGAGCTGCCAGCTGTTTTAGGCGTTGTAGGGCCATTTGCAGCATTTTATTATCGGCGGGTAAATCACCATTTTCAAATGGCGCGAGCAGTCCTTGCGCAATTAGATAATCTTGGCGTACGCGCAACGACCCTAAGGATACATTTCCCTTGATAATCTCACCGGTGCGTGGGTCAACGACGGAATTGCCAAAACTCCAACCTCTAGTAGCGCGATGCACCCAATTGATCACGTTATAGCGAAGGTCCATAGGATCTGCATCTTCGGGTAAAATTTTGACCTGAAATGCATTTATAAAACCGGCTGCTTCAAAGGCTTGATTCCACCAGCTGGCACCTTCCATTAAAGCACTTCGTATCGGTTCAGGGGTGCCATTATCCAAATAATAAATGATAGGTTTTACGGCTTCGCTTTTTGCAGCAGTTGGATCTTTCTTTTGTAAACGATGCCGAATAATATAATTTTTTTGAATAGGTTCGGTTACTGGAGTACTATAATCAAAATAGGAATTGGTGTTGTATGGAGAACGAGCGTCATGTGCTCTTGTCTTAAAATTATTGTCCGGCAATTGTACAAAAGAATGGTGCAATCGCAAAGTAATTGCTTCGGGTGCAGGTGTGACAGTATTTACATAATTTCCTGTTTTGCCATCTCTATTTACAAAAGTAATAGTCGTTTCTAACTCGGTATTAAGAGGGAAGTTTTTAGTTCGTTGCAAATACATCGCACTTCGTGTAGGATCAATACTGTAACTGCCTTGTTTGGTGTTTTGCAAAGTGGTTGTAACTTGTAAAGCATCACGCAATAAAAAATCAGTTGCATCCACTAACACACTCCCATTACTTTCGGCTGAGACAGTAAATCCCCATATTGTTGATTGGGCAAAAGATTGTTCTACAGCTCTTTTTTCAGCAAGGTCTCCACTAACAGCGCGGTAGGAATAATTAGGTTGAATCATTAAAATTTTATTCCCTACACGATTAAATTTGACTATGTATGTTGTCCCTAAAATACCTCTGTCTAAACTTACTTCATTTGAGCCTAAGCCTGCTGGCAATGATGTTTGGTAAAGAATTTCTTCATCAAGTTTGTCTATTTGCAACCATATTTTTCCCGTATTCTCTTCCCAATAGAAATTAAAGAAACCAGTATAAAGCTTCATATTTTTTGTTTTTTCTAAAAGGGGAACGATGGTTTGCGCTTTTGCAAAAAATGGAAGTAAGAAAAGTATCAAAAGAAAGCGTTGCAAATGTATTTTCATAGTAATATGGGTTTGGTTTGTTATTATTTCCTCTAAAAAATTCTGTAACGATCTGAACGATACGTTACCGCTACTACAGCTGGTTTAGCACTATATTGGGGCATATTTTCTAATTTGCCACTCGAGCGATAGCGAACAGGCGAAGCAAATTTTCTAAATACAAAATCAATTTTCTAATAAGTCAAATAACCAAATTGCTTGTAGCGTGTATTAGTGGCAGTAGTCGCTTTATAAAATACTACTTAAATATTCCTCAGCGGTCATAATTGGAATTGTAGAGTGCTTAAAGTCTTTTCCGTTTCTGGTTATAATCATTGTGCTGTTAGATTGTAAAGCACAAAAATATTGAATAGCATCTTCAAAATCTTTAAAACTCGAATTCAACGCTTTGTCAATTGTTTCCTCATTGACTTCACAAACTTCACAGATTATTTTAAACTTTCGAAGTTTATTCAAAACAGATTTGGATGTTTCATATTTATTTAAAACATAATTCATTGTCGTGAATGAAAGAGGTGAGACAATTAGAGTAAGCTTTTTTTGGTCTGCCAACGTAGCAACCTTAGCAATTGAATCAAAAAAAGGAACTCTTTCTCCCAACAAATCTAATATTACGTTTGTATCTAAAAATATCCTACTCATTTGTATTTTTGTTCTAAATAATCAGCACGATCTTTCTTATAATCATAATCAGCTGGGATTTTAATTCCTGATGAAAGACTTTTTACAAACGGCGAAATTTGTATGTCATTATTTGTTTTATCTGAAGTCAAAGAATTAAGGTAGTTTTCTATAATTCGAGATAAGCTTAATTTTTTTTCAGACGCATAATGTTTAGCTTTTTCAATTATTTCTTGGTCAAGCTTTAATGTGAGTTTAGTATCCATAATGTAAAATATTTATACGTACAAATATATAAATTTAGGACGGAATAAGTGTTGATTTCGATTTTTTTTGCGAATACTGCCAACGTCAGTCTGTGAAAAAACTTCCGTTTTATTATACTCAAATATAGCAAAAAAACTGGTATTAAAAGAAGATTTTTCGTATTTATTAGTATTCAAATGAGTTGTATTTGCAAAGAAACCTTTTGGAAGTATAAAGTCAGTGGTGGAATATCTAGTAGGTTACACCCATAAAATCGCCATTAGCAACCAGAGAATCAAAAGCATTGACAATGAAAACGTAACTTTTGATTACAAAGATTACCGAGTAGCAGGTGCAAAAAAGAAGATGACACTGACGCATCAGGAATTTATTCGGCGTTTTGCGTTGCATATTTTGCCTAAACGTTTTACTTCGTCAGTTCGCCCTTTGGGCTCGGGTGCGAAAATATGGCATTACGGTTTTTTGAGCAGCATCCCGTAAAAACGGGACAGGCTATGGAAACGGCAAAAACTAAAGCTTTTACAAGAGAAACTCAAAGTAAAAGTGCTAGAAAAAATAGAAAAGAAACCTTTTTTACCTAAATGTCCGTGTTGTATCCGCTGCGGCGGACAGGTGGGCAATTTACATCGGATAGCGGTTTTTGATCAGTGTGGTCAACCTCCCGAAGCGTCGGGATGGTATCTTGGCGGTGGCCAAAACACTATTCCCTATAAAAGCTAATTTTGTGGGTAAGGTCATGTGTGCCTAATCCCGAAACTTCGGGAAAGGAAAACACGTAAAAACCATCTTGATTTTACCGCACAAAAAAAGAGGATACTAAATCCTCTTAATATTCTCTCTCTAAACTTTACGATAACTCCATAGTTCCTGCCAATGAACGGTTCCGTTCAACACAGGTTTCATTGTTCGGCTTGCAGCCGCAACGAAACCTTATCTGTTGTAGGATGTACTTTGTTAGGTATTAAGTTTCTTTTTATCCGTTGTCTTTTTTGTTGATTTTTTCTTTTTAAAGAAGTCACTCAAAGCTTTTTCTTCGGACAATGTTAAAGAACTTAATCCTCCAATAGTATCAATTTCTAAATCTAATTTTTTAGTTTTCATATTACTTATTTTGAAAATATTTATTGATTAATTTCAGTGCTGATTTTGTTTCAATTATCATAATTCTACCACCAAAATGAAATGCTCCTAATGTTTTTTCATAATGCTCAACTAATTGTGATTTCGAAAGAAAAGAAACATTTCCATCGTGTCCACGTTGAAAAGATAATTTACAAGCATATGCAACAAAATTACCACCAACACCAGCATAAACTTTAGTTTGACCTTTGTTAAATGGAGCATTTTCTACAAGATGCATATAAACGTGGTCAGATTTGACTTCTAAGCTAACAAGTCCTTGAATAATTTTAGAATTTCCAGCAATTGTAAGTTTATAAATATCTCTAACTGGATTTTTAAATTCTTCACTCCAGTTAAAAAGCCAACCATTTTTCTTTGTTACAGATTTTAAATCAGAGTTTTGAAGAATAGAAATTTCAGTCTGAAAACTGTCTCCAGTAATCACGTTTTCAATTGAGTTTGTTAGTTTATCAATTATAAAATCTAAACCTATTTCTGCATTTTTATCCATACAGCTAATTTAATCAATATAATCTAATTCTAAAAAAATTCGATGGTTTTTGCGGTTTTTTAGACGTATATCCTACAACGTTCTCGCGCTACAAGCAGTTTGGGATTAAATTAAGCCCATTATTCGGATTTGCCAAATCTTCCAAATACAAACCAATTTTTCCATTAAGCATAATACCCAAATTGCTTGTAGCGTGTATAACCAGCAGTGTTTTTTTAGTTTTTAATGATAGATTCTAATTTAAAAGTCTTTTGTCCAATATCTTTGAAAATTGTTTCTATTTGAACAGTGAAGAAATTATTTAATGATTGCCAACTACTAACATTTATGCCATAATTTCCATTTTTGTCAATATTATTCACAATGTTTAAATTTCCAATTTTTAATACATTGTCACGAAATTTCAAAAAGTCTTTTCTCCAAATAATAAGATTATAGCTACCGATTAAAAAAGGTTTTATTTCAGGATGGAAAGCCCACATTTTTTCTTGATCTTCCAATGAATATTTAAAATAATTACCTTTTGAAGTTCCGGAACCCCAAAAAGATTCTCTTCTTATTTCTATTTCATTTGGGCATTTTGAATTATTATAAGTTAAAGCTATAAACGTAAAATTTTGAGGGCTTTTTTTATTAGTTTCTGTACACATTATAACTTTATAATTTCCATCAACAGTTTTAAAAGCTAATAAATCGCCTTGCTCAATGCTTTTAATTTTTTCCATTTGATTATCTAAAACAGTTAATTTTTTTTTGAGTTTTTTTGGCTCATTTCTGCCAACGTCAGTTCGTCTAAAAACCTCCAAACAAACTGTATTTTGTTACTCATGGAGTAAATATATGTTATTTAAACTACATTTAAACTTCGTTCTATTAAAACTCGCTTTATGATTATTAAAATAAAACAGTCCGTAAAAAGGGTTAAATATTGCTCTTATAGTGCCAAAATATAACAGCAGTATTCTTAGATACTGTTTGAGTAGGTTGTGATCAATCAGGTTGAAGATTCGGCGCAGGTTGTAGGCGGTAAAAATCAATCTAACATCCGCTGCGGCGCGTTTTATGGTTTTCTTGGTCATAATATAATAAAAGTCCCATTGCCTTTTGATAACGCCATATGGATGCTCTACAATGGCTTGGCGTCTGCGGTAGATTTCATAATTATTTTGGATTCTTTCTTTATTTTGATAAATCAAATCGGCGTATTGGGAGCGTTCAATGAGTCTGCCTTTGGCATTTTTAGTGCATTTTTTAAAGAGTTTACAACTCAAACACGCACTAGTTTTATAATGCTTCATCTGACTTATTGACTTACCGTTTTTTTTGGCGTACCAATTCCCATTGGTCGTAAGGGTTTCATTAGCAGGACACGTATAAGTATCTGTTTCTTTATTGTATCTAAAATGTTCTACATCAAAAGCCAAATCAGGCGCGTGTGCAGAAACGCCAGGAATGGCCACCAACACATCAATTCTAAGACTATTAGCGCAATCAAATTCGCTCCCAATGTGATAGCCTTTGTCATAAATGGCGGTAAAATTATTGTGGCTTAAAATAGTTTTGGCTCGGCGTAACATGCCGCCCATAGCTTTAGAATCGTTTTCATTGGTCACCTTAAAATCTATGGGAATGTTGTGCAGTGCATCTACGGTAGTTTGTACTGTGTAGGCCACTTCCGAGATGTTGTTTCGAGTCATTATTTGACGGCTATCTGGATCCGATGTCGAGATTTGAGTAACGCCAGTAGTATCAATTGTATTTTGATACCCAATGTATTTTTGTTTTTGTATACTGTGTTTTTTTATCTTCTTTGCAATACTTTGTTTTTCGTGAACATCGCCGTCTTCTTTGGCTAAAGTTGCGTTATATTCATCGAGTCTAGCATCAATGTAAGCAATGTGACGCTCTATTTTGTTTGGATTAAAATTGTTTTTCTTGGAGTTTTGGGCTCTAAGTTTGGTGCTGTCACCAGCGACCAAAGCACCACCAATGAGTTCAAAGTGCGTGGCTAGTTTTACAGTGGCCCGAAAAATACGAGCAATGGCTTTAGAATTGTCTTTTCGGAAATTAGCAATGGTGTTGTGGTCTGGAACCAAACCTTTCAAAAGCCACATAAGTTCAATGTTGCGATTGCATTCTTTCTCCAAAGTTCTGGAGGAACGCATGCGATTGAGATAACCGTAAATAAAGAGTTTGAGCAAATCCGAAGGATGATAAGCGGGTCTTCCGTTCTCGACAAAATCGAAAATGAATCCAAAATCAGCGAGTTTAAGACTGTCTACAAAAAGGTCAATAAGTCTGATTTCGTTGTCTTGCGCAATGGCATCATCAATCGATGAGGCAAAAAGCGGGAGTTGGTTTCTGTTAGTTCCGTTGATGAATTTCATTCTTAAATATACATAAAACCAACGAGTTATGCAAATTATTTGAACGGTTTTTTGTACAAATTATCTAACAGGGGAAAAGGAGGTTATTAGACAGTTTGACGTTTTGCCGCTTTGCGAAGGCGGGGATTTTCAGCACTAAACTTCATTAGATGCACATAGCTTGAATTTAGCACTTCACTTTCATAGAAGCACTGAACCCCCGCTTTTGCAAAACGGCTGTTGAACTAAACCTTCGGTAACGCGAAACCGAAAAAGTAGTACTTTTCAAAGAT
>NZ_JBWJVK010000062.1:0-8906 GCF_056428945.1 Flavobacterium sp. GNP010
TATACAAAGGAAGAGATTATATTTTGGAGGAAATGGAAGGTTTGAAATTTAGCATTAATGCCAAATCTTTTTACCAAACTAATTCTGATCAAGCATATGAATTGTATAAAATAACACGTGATTTTGCTGGATTAACCGGTAATGAAATTGTGTATGATTTATATACTGGAACGGGTACTATTGCACAGTTTGTTTCGAAAAAAGCGAAAAAAGTAATTGGTGTAGAAAGTGTTCCCGATGCGATAAAAGATGCTAAAGCAAATGCTGTACGCAACGAAATCACAAATTGCGAATTCTTTGTAGGAGATATGAAAGTGGTGTTTAATGATGTATTTATTGCGCAACACGGTCATCCTGATGTGATTATCACAGACCCACCTAGAGATGGAATGCACAAAGATGTGATTGAACAAATCATGAAAATTGCTCCTGCAAAAGTGGTTTATGTAAGTTGCAATTCGGCTACACAAGCACGTGATTTAGCCTTAATGGACGAGAAGTATAAAGTGACCCGAGTGCGTCCTGTAGATATGTTTCCGCAAACGCATCACGTAGAAAATGTTGTACTTTTAGAAAGAAGATAATTGATTTTTGATTGTAGATTAACGATTTTTGATTGTAGATTTTAAAAGTTGCTTTTAAAATTGATTTTAACATTCCAAAATTTTCTTGCGCATGCTAATTACACATCCGTTTCCACAAAAAAAATGTAAATGAAAAAAATAATTTTACTGGTATTTGCAGTAGCACTATCCTTCTCCAGTTGTGAGAAAGATGATATATGCGATGCAAATACACCAACAACACCGCGAATTGTGATTGGTTTTTACGATTTTTCGAATCCTTCGGTTTTAAAAAACGTAACGAATCTAAAAGTGGTAGGTGAAGGCATGACGGATGGAATAGTTTTTAATGGTAGTCCAACTACAAGTGGCAATACCATTTCGATTCCGTTAAAAACAGTAGGAACCAGCACTAGTTATAGTTTGACATTGAATTCTGGCAATACAAACCCAGCCTTAATAAACGTAGATAATTTAAAATTTGATTATGCAACTCAGGAAATATTTGTTTCCAGAGCTTGTGGTTACAAAACGACTTTTACATTAGACGCAACCAATCCCTACACGCATACAGATGGCGCAGCAGCAGATCAAAAATGGATTAAATTTATCTCGGTCGAAAAAAATATTATAGAAAACGAAAATGAAACACACATTAAAATCTTTTTTTAGTTTTTGTCTTCTATTGTGGCTGACTCTTGCACAATCACAAGAAACAACGCCTGCTAAAAGTACTCCAAAAAGTCCCGTGAATAACGAAAGGATTCCCGAAGCGCCTCTACCACTCGTGAAAATTAGTCCTGACATTAAAAAGAACGATTCGATTCCCGTAAAAACCAATCGCTACGGCGTACGTGTAGGAATAGATTTGTACAAGCTGACTCGTGCTTTATATGACAAAGATTATAAAGGAATTGAGTTTGTGGGAGATTACAGATTGACTAAAAAATATTTTTTGGCAGCCGAACTCGGAAACGAAAATAAAACTACCGATGACGACCGCCTCAATTTTACTACTAAAGGTTCTTACATTAAAGCAGGTTTTGATTACAATGCATATGAAAACTGGCTGGACATGGAAAATATTATTTCCATAGGAATGCGATATGGTTTCAGTACTTTTAACCAGCAATTAAATAGTTATCGCATCTACAATGCAAATCCTTATTTTGGTGAAGCACCAGTTATTGCATCCGGTCAAAAATACGATGGGTTAACGGCCAGTTGGATAGAAGTTGTAGCTGGAGTAAAAGCAAAAGTATTTAATAATGTCTTTTTGGGCTTTAGTCTTCGACTGAATAGATTGGTAACCAATAAAGAACCTGAGAATTTCTCCAACTTATACATTCCTGGATTCAATAGAACCTACGATGGAAGTTTTGGTGTAGGTTTTAACTACACGGTAACTTATTTTGTTCCCATTTACAAGAAAAAAGTAAAATCTGTTGCGGTTGCTAAAAAAACTAAGAAAAAATAATTACGAATTACGAATAAAAAAATCGCAAAGAGATAATACTCTTTGCGATTTTTTTGTTGTTAGAATAAACGTATACTATCCTATTTCCTTAATTCCTTTCATGAAAATCCATTTCATAAATAATTTTTCTCCGTCTTTGGTTTTTACAGCTTGGAATTTAGGAGCTATAATAGTTCCAATGATAAAGGCGGTCAATGGAATCCAGAAACTGGTTAAATTAGTATAATGCGCTACGATGTAGCGAACAGAGATAAACAATATGGCAAAGCATCCCAATTGGTAAAGAAAAGCTCGTATTTGTAATTTGGTCATAATAAATTATGAATTATGAGTTATGAATTATAAATTTTTAATCTGATTAATCCTGACTATTTTCTGTAATCTGATCCGTATTATCTGATTCCTGAACAACCTGAAACTTTGTTCTCTTGCTTCCTTCGTACATTTCATATTTTACCAATCGAGCTTCTAAACCAGCATTAAAAAGTTTGATTTTTCTCGAAGGTTTTAATCCTACATATTTCAATGCTTCTAGATTGGCTGTAATCATCCAGGCATTGGTACCAGGATAATTTTTCTTTAAAGTATCCCCAATATTTTTGTAGAATTCTTCCATATGAATGTCCAATCGCTCATCATACGGTGGATTGAAAACGACATGTAACTTTCCTTCTGAAGTTTTTTCGGTATCAAAAAAGTTTTGCTCTTCGATAGAAATATATTCGTCCAGATTAGCATTTTTAATGTTGTCCTTGGCTTTCTGAACCGCACTAGGTGCTTTATCATAGCCTTTTATAGTGTAATGAAATTCGCGAACACGCTTCAATAAACTATCTGAAATTGCATCGAACAAATCATTGTCCCAATCATTCCATTTTTCGAACGCAAATTCTTTACGGTTAATATTTGCAGGGATATTGCAGGCAATCATGGCTGCTTCGGCCAAGAATGTTCCCGAACCACACATTGGATCTAAGAAATCTGTTTGGCCATCCCAACCCGAAAGCAATAAAATTCCGGCAGCCAATACTTCGTTTATAGGAGCAATATTAGTAGCCGTTCTATACCCACGTTGGTTCAAGGCATTTCCAGAAGTATCCAGAGCTACCGATACTTGGTCTTTATCAATATGGACGTTAATTCTTAAATCTGGATGCACTTTATCGATACTCGGACGTTGCCCAGTTCGTTCTCTGAACTGATCTACAATCGCATCTTTACATTTTTGCGATACAAATTCAGAGTGATTAAAATATTCTGAATGCACAGTGGTGTCTATTACAAATGTTTGATTGGCTCCAATCAATTTTGACCAATTCACGCCAGAAATCCCTTTATACAAAGCCTGTTCGTTATTGGCTTTAAAAAAATAGATTGGTTTTAGAATTTTCAATGCGGTGCGTAACGACAAATTTGCTTTGTACATAAACCCTTTATCGCCCTTAAAACTAACCATTCTTACTCCTTGCTCCACGTTTTGAGCGCCCAGCATTTGCAATTCTTTTGCTAATATTTCTTCAAAACCAAAAAAGGTTTTGGCAACCATTTTAAAATTATTTTCCATTGTAAAATCAAGTATTCGTTGCAAAAATACACTAAATTTGCCTGAATCGAATTAATTGAAAAAGAATAAATGTCTGCAGCGCAAAATACTCCTATTGAAAATCAACTGAAATCAACAGAAAACTGGTATACCTCTTGGTTTGACAGTCCGTATTATCACATCCTTTATAAAGATAGAAATTATAGAGAAGCTCAGGTTTTCATGGATAACCTTACCCATTATCTCAATCTTCCAGAAAAGGCAAACGTTTTGGATTTAGCCTGTGGCAAAGGTCGTCATTCTATTTACTTAAATCAATTGGGTTTTACGGTTCTAGGAGCAGATTTATCAGAGAATAGTATTCATGAAGCTGCTAAAAACACGAATGATAGCCTTCACTTCAAAGTGCATGATATGCGAGAACCATTTGAAGAGAAGTTCGACGCTATTTTTAATTTGTTTACCAGCTTTGGTTATTTTGAAAACGATGAAGACAATCTTACTACGCTAAAATCTATAAAAGAAAGCCTATCTGAATATGGTTTTGCAGTTATCGATTTTATGAATGTTGCCCAAGTGCTCGAAACATTAGTCCCCGAGGAGACCAAAACAGTCGAAGGAATTGATTTTTATATTAAACGTTATTTGAAAGACGGTCATATTTACAAAGAAATTGATTTTGAAGACAAAGCACAAAAATTTCATTTTACCGAAAAAGTAAAAGCCCTGACCCTAAAAGATTTTGAGGAGTTAATGGAGGAAGCTGGAATTTATCTATTGGACATTTTTGGCGATTACAAACTGAAAAAATTCCATAAAACCGACAGCGAACGCCTAATCATGATTTTTAAATAATAATGAATTACCTTTTACCATTACTTTCTGTAATCATAGGTTATATTGCCGCATTGATTATACGACCAAAGAATAAAAGTAACCTCAAATTGCTATTGGCTTTTAGTGGCTCTTTCCTGCTTTCCTTAACGGTTATGCATTTATTACCTGAAATTTACGAAAGTAAAAATTCACACATTGGGCTCTTTATCATGTTAGGCATTTTGTTTCAAATCATCTTGGAATTTTTCTCCAAAGGTGCAGAACACGGTCATGTACACGGACACGAAAAAATGATGCAAATTCCATGGTTACTTTTTGTTAGCCTATGTATTCATGCGTTTCTAGAAGGATTTCCTGTAAGCCATCACAAGGATCTAGCCATAGGAATAGCCATCCATCATTTGCCTATTGCTATTATTTTGACTACTTTTTTCATCAATGCAAGTCTCGATAAAAAAGCTATTTTTTTCTTTATGACTACCTTTGCCGTTATGACTCCGCTAGGAACTTTTTTATCTGACTATTTACCTATATTAAAGGTGTATTATACTGAAATCACTGCCATCGTGATAGGAATATTATTTCACATTTCATCAACCATTATTTTCGAAAGCAGCGAAGGACATAAGTTCAATATCGCCAAAGTTTCTATGATTGTGATAGGAATTGCATTGGCTTATTTTATATAAATTTATAAAGCTAAGAAACAGATTTCTGTTTCTTAGCTTTTAATTTTCTAATTACCTCCAGTTCTTTTATTCTCCTCCTTATTCCCAAAATCACGCTGTTGTGCATTGATCTTTTTGTTTCCAAAATTATAAACCACAGATAAACGTACAAATCGATTACTTTCTTTCTGCTCATACACCTGTTTTACACCGTTTATAACTGAAGTAAAGTCTTTTAAATATGAGGTATTAAAAATATCATTTGCCAAAAATGCAATCTGCATGGTTTTATTAAACAAATCCTGTTTGAAACTAATATCAAAACTCGAGGCATATCCTACTTCATATAAACCGGATTTAAAAGGCGTTGTGTACGTAAAATCGATTTGCAATTTTGTCGTTTTACTTAATAAAAAAGTATTATTTGTAGAAAAATCAATTTGTAAACTGTTTGATGGTGTAGCATTGATATCTTTAATAAATTCTGTTTTTGCTCCCAAAAAGTATAATGAATTTTCACTAGACCACCAATCTGTAAAACTAGCCGAGTAACTTTCCCCAAATCCATAATTTAAATTTTTAAAATAATTCTCACGGGTTACAATCTGTGTATTGGTTTCCGGGTTTGATGTAAACAAAACTCCATAACCGTTTGTAATTGCATTGACAAAAACACTTGTTCTAAAAATCTCTTTATAAGTATGCGCCAACTCAAAATTATCACTAAATGAAGGTCTTAAAAACGGATTTCCTTCAGAATAACTATTGCTGTTTATGTAAATTCTGAACGGATTCAGTAAATCAAAACGTGGTCTGTTGATTCTTTTTCCATAATTCAAACTAAAAATATTGTTTTCGTTTTTCTTGTAAGAAGCATAAAACGTTGGGAATAATTTCAAATAATTATTTTCTGTTTCCTGATTTAAAGTTTCAGAAAATCCATTTGTTTGCGTGTTCTCCACTCTTAATCCCATTTGGAAATTCCATTTTTCATTGAGTTTTTTATCCGCATTTACATAAAATGCCTGATTATTTTCAGTGTATTTAAATCGGTTGGATTGGTTCGAATCTAATTCCGGAGTTCTTGTAATTGTATTGAAATAAAGTACATCACTTACACTATTTGTAAAACTCATTTTTGTACCATAAGACAAATTCAACGCTTGAAGCGGATGTTCCATATCTGCCTTAAAACTCCAATTGTCAATATCCTGATTCGAAATGTTTCTTCCCGACTGATTTATATCAACAAATGTCATCTCTGGTGTGAAGTTATTTGCGACAAAGTTTCTATCGAATTTTGAACTGTAATCAAAATAATCAACATCAAAAGATAACTTCCTTTTTAAAGAATCTAGTTTGGTAATTAAATGTGCATTATACGTTTGATTTTTTGATCCTTTATCAGTGAAGCTATTGTTCAGTGTAACATTATCCAATTCATTTTGAGTATTGTAACCCTCAATTCTAATATCCGATTTAAAATCAGGGTTATTTCTATCGTTTAAATATTGAAATCCAATAGTAGTACGTTCTGAAAGATCATAATCTAAAGCCAATTTCCCAGAAAGATTTTCAGTTTTTACCTTTGTTGTACTTTTCATATGGGAAAGTCCATCAGGAAAATACATTTTTAAATCATCTGTAGCATTCAAATAACCTGTTTTTG
The DNA here is from genome assembly GCF_056428945.1 of Flavobacterium sp. GNP010. Lineage (NCBI taxonomy): Bacteria > Pseudomonadati > Bacteroidota > Flavobacteriia > Flavobacteriales > Flavobacteriaceae > Flavobacterium > Flavobacterium sp. GNP010. The sequence continues at coordinate 6,758 of NZ_JBWJVK010000062.1, forward strand.
CATTAATGCTGGCAGAAAATCTAAACTTATTTTTATTGTAAAAAAAGTTATCTCTTAAAGTATAAATACTATATTTATTTTGATCATAAGAAACTGTAGTCGTGTTTTTCCAGGAATCACGAACTCCTTTTTTCATAATAATATTAATCAATCCACCTGTTCCTTCGGCATCATATTTTGCCGGCGGATTGCTGATAATTTCAATATTTTTAATATCACTAGCCGAAATTGATTTCAAAAAATTATTCAGTTCCTCACCTACTAATTCAATCATTCGTCCATCTATCATAACACGGGATGTTCCTTTTCCTAATATATTAATTGTGTTATTCTGAACGACAACTCCGGGAGCCGAATTAATGGCACTTAAAGCGTCTCCGCCAACTGTTGTAACATTGTTTTCAAGATTATAAACCAATCGATCCGTTTTCTGCTCGATTGTTTTCTTTTTAGATTGAATGATAACCTCTTTTAAATTGGTTGCGCTTTCTTTTAAAATGATTGTTCCTAAATCCATATCACTTTCTATTGCAAACTCTTTTTCATAATCTGTAAATTCTAAAAGGGTGATTCCAATTTTATAAGATCCTTTTTTAATGTTGATTTCGAAACTACCATCTTGTTTAGAGGTTGAACCATCTATAATTTTTCCTTCTGAATTCGATATCGAAACATCTGCCCATTCTAATGGAATTGTTTCGCTTACTATTTTTCCTTTTAATTTAAATGATTCTTGTGCTAAACAAAATAAAGGCAATAATAAAAAGGCAAGGAGATTTACTTTTTTCATGATTTCTAATTTTAAAACTTGTTTCGATTAATTTGAAGCAAAGTTGCCTTAGAAATTTTCAGAATTCGACCGACAAAAAAAAGTCGAACCAATTTCTATTCAGAAAATCAGTTCGACTTTATCAGGCATGAAGTACGACTTTTTACAAACCACTCATTACAAAGCGTTTCTATAAGCAGTAGGCGTCAAATTGGTGTGTTTTTTAAAAGAGGTATTAAAAGAAGATTTGGAGTTAAAACCAACTTCGTATAAAATTTCAAGAACGGTAACCTGACTCCTAGACTGATCTTTCAAAATACCCATCGCTTTTTTAATACGATATTCATTGACAAAATCAAAAAAGTGCTGCTCCATATGATGATTAATCAAAACCGATAAATCCCGAACCGGAATATCAATTTGATTGGCAAGCTCCTGAATGGTTAGCGATGGATCGAGAAAAGGCTCTTCCTCAGCCATATATTGTTTCAATGTCGAAATTTGACTGGAAATCGCATCGTCTTGAACATTTTTAGATTCTGTTTTTTCTTCGAGTTCGGGCAAAATGTCTTTTGCCAATTGTAATTTAGAATTAACACCTCTAAAAAGTTCGGGATGATTGAGCGCTTTCATTATAAACCAGCATGTTATTAGCAAAGCAATAGCCCCTACAAGTACATTTGTCCAAAGAAATATCTCTCTGAAACCGCTATAACGCAATACATTTTTTAATGCCACAATAGAATGTGCGATAAGAAAAACACAGGTTATCTGAAAAAGCCATTTATAAGTCGCAGTACTCGAATCAGCATAATTTTCTAAATAGATTTCTCTATACTTTTTTAAAATTATAAAAACACTGACGATATAAAATACATATTGAAATTCAATTAAAATCTGAATGAGGTATATCTCTGGCATTTGATTAAGTATTGTAACAAATGTGTCTCTTTCTATGTGATTACTAAGATAAATCCTTGGAATAAAAACCAAATTGACCAATAAAAAAGGAATTGAATGAAATGCGTGCTTCCACTTTAATCTAAAATCAGAATAACAGACTGCTAATACAGAAAGATAAAATAAAGGCATTCCAAACAAACAGGCTGTAGATCTAAAAATCTCTAAATTCAACTCAATACGAGTAACCGCATCAATAAAAAAACCAGAAAGATCAATAGCTGAGAAAATAAAAAAACACGCAAATAAACGATTTGCTAATTTATTTTTGGTTTTAACCGTTACTAAAAAAAATGCAAGCAATAAAGAAACAAAAACGGAGATCCGACCAATGCCCTGCAGTAAGCTTAATTTATCCATTTAACTTCACAGCTATCCGAAAGTTTTACTAAATAATAGAAAAACTGCCTCGACCCTTTA
>NZ_JBWJVK010000063.1:0-8513 GCF_056428945.1 Flavobacterium sp. GNP010
TATTTTAAACCAGATTGGTATAGAAAATTACATATTCCTGAGCGTAATACTTTTTTGTATTGGCGTTTTTGGGGTGCTATACAGACGAAATGCTATTATCGTATTTATGTCAATTGAAATTATGTTGAATGCAGTAAACTTATTGTTTGTAGCGTTTTCGACCTATCACCAAGATGCGCAAGGACAAGTTTTTGTGTTTTTCTCGATGGCTGTGGCCGCGGCAGAAGTTGCGGTTGGATTGGCAATATTAGTTTCTATTTTTAGAAATTTAGGATCGATTACAATCGATAATTTAAAAAACTTAAAAGGATAAATGGAAATGAATACCAATATAGCTTTAGTTTTAGTTCTTGCTCCTTTTTTAGGATTTTTAATCAATGTTTTCTTTGGTAAAAGCCTTGGAAAATCACTTTCTGGAATAATCGGAACGCTTTCAGTTTTGGTTTCTTTTATTGCAACTGCTTATTTCTTTAGCGGAATTGCAGCGCAGCCGGAAGGAATTCGTATTTCACTTTTTGACTGGATTCAAATCAGTACTTTCAAAGTTGATTTTGGATTTCAATTGGACCAATTGTCTATTTTATGGTTGCTTTTTGTAACTGGAATTGGATCTTTGATTCATTTGTATTCCATAAGTTACATGCACGATGATGAAAATATGCATAAATTCTTTGCCTATTTAAATCTGTTTATATTCTTCATGATTACATTAGTAATCGGAAGTAACTTATTAGTATTGTTCATTGGTTGGGAAGGCGTAGGTCTTTGTTCGTATTTGTTAATTGGATTTTGGCATAAAAACCAAGAGTACAATGACGCTGCTAAGAAAGCGTTCATCATGAACCGTATTGGTGATTTAGGGTTGTTAGTTGGAATTTTCATTCTTGGAAATTTATTCTCAACTTTAGATTATGCTACTTTAAAAACGGCTATTGCCGGTGCAACAAATCTTGATATGTATTGGCTTTCTGTTGCTGCTTTCGCTTTATTCATCGGCGCTTGTGGTAAATCAGCACAAATTCCATTGTATACTTGGTTACCAGATGCGATGGCAGGTCCAACACCGGTTTCAGCATTGATACACGCGGCTACGATGGTAACTGCAGGAATTTTTATGATTACCAGATTGAATTTCTTGTTTGATTTGACTCCAGATGTGCAATCGATAATTGCTGTAGTTGGAGCCGTTACTGCTTTAGTTGCTGCTACGATTGGATTAGTTCAAAATGATATCAAGAAAGTATTGGCTTATTCTACCGTTTCTCAATTGGGATTAATGTTCTTAGCTTTAGGTTTAGGCGCTTATGAAGTGGCTGTTTTCCATGTAATCACACACGCTTTCTTCAAAGCTTGTTTGTTCTTGGGTTCAGGTTCTGTTATTCATGCTTTACACGGAGAACAAGACATGCGCAATATGGGCGGCTTGAAAAAAGCAATGCCAATTACTTTTGCAACGATGTTGATTGCTTCTTTAGCAATTTCAGGAGTCCCATTATTCTCAGGTTTTTTCTCGAAAGATGAAATCTTATTAGTCGCTTTCCATCATAATATTCCGTTATGGGTTGTGGCTTCTGTTGCCTCTATAATGACTGCTTTTTATATGTTCCGTTTAATGTTCTTAACGTTTTTTCAAGAATTCAGAGGAACCGCAGAACAAAAACACCATTTGCACGAAAGTCCTTCTTTGATTACGATTCCTTTGATTGTTTTAGCAATTTTGGCTACCATCGGAGGTATGATTAGTTTGCCTGGAAACAGTTGGTTGAATCATTATTTGATTCCAATTTTACCAAAATTAGCAACCGCTGAACACCATTTAGGAAATACAGAATATATCTTGATGGCTATTGCTGTTGTGGGTGGAATAGTAGGAATTGGTATGGCTTACGCCAAATACATCAAACAAAATACAGTTCCTTCTGAAGATGCTGAAATCACAGGGTTTTCTAAAGTGCTTTACAATAAATATTATGTTGATGAATTTTATGATGCTGTTTTTGTTAAACCGATTAATTTTTTGTCTCGTTTTTTCAGAGACACTGTAGAAACGGGTTTATCAGCTTTAGTTTTTGGATTCGGAAAAGTTACCAACGAAATAAGTTACCAAGGAAAGAAAATACAAAATGGAAGCATTGGTCTTTATCTTTTTGTTTTCGTATTAGGGCTTTGTGCCATTGTTTCTTATTTATTTTTAGCTCAACAATAATCATATATCATGAATGTATCTTTAATATTAATTATACTTTTGGTTGGTGCGTTTGCAACTTTTCTTGCAGGCGATAAACTGGCTTCAAAAGTGGCTTTGTTTTTTGGGTTAGCTGCTGCAGGCGCTTCTATTGTATTATTAAATCACTATAATTTAGGTGAAAATATCAGTTTCATCAATCAGTGGATTACACAACCTAATATTTCTTTTGCTCTAAAAGTAGACGGATTATCGATGGCTATGCTATTGTTGACCACAGTTTTGACTCCAATAATTATATTTTCTTCTTTTGGGAATGACTATAAAAATTCAAAATCATTTTATGCGTTAATCTTGTTTATGTCGTTTGCAATGGCAGGAACATTCTTGGCATCAGATGGTCTTTTGTATTATATTTTCTGGGAATTAGCATTGATTCCGATTTATTTTATCGCTTTAATTTGGGGTAACGGTGATACAGATCAACGTAAAAAAGCAGTAGTTAAATTCTTTATCTACACCTTAGCAGGTTCTTTATTTATGTTAGTTGCTTTTGTTTATTTGTATCAAAAAGCGGGAAGTTTTTTATTAGAAGATTTATACAAATTAAACTTAACAGCAACCGAGCAATTATGGATATTCTTGGCTTTCTTCTTAGCGTATGCGATTAAGATTCCATTAATTCCTTTTCACACGTGGCAAGCAAATGTGTATCAAAAAGCGCCAACAGTTGGAACCATGCTTTTATCTGGGATCATGTTAAAAATGGGATTGTATAGTGTTATTCGTTGGCAATTACCATTGGCGCCATTGGCAGCGAAAGAATATATGTATATTTTCATTGGACTTGGAATTGCAGGTGTTATTTACGGTTCTATTGTAGCATTGAAACAAAAAGATTTAAAGAAATTATTAGCGTATTCTTCTTTGGCTCACGTTGGATTAATAGCAGCCGGAACGTACACTTTGACATTAGACGGATTGCGTGGAGCAGTTTTACAAATGATTGCACACGGATTTGTAGTTGTTGGATTGTTTTATGCCGCTGAAACTATCTTCAGAAGATACGAAACTAGAGTTATTGCTGAAATGGGTGGTATTCGTACGCAATCACCAAAATTCACTTCGATGTTTTTAATCTTGGTATTAGCATCAGTTGCTTTGCCAACTACTTTTAACTTTATTGGAGAATTCACCGTTTTGTACAGTCTTTCACAAATTAATATTTGGTTTGCCATTTTAGGAGGAACCACTATAATTTTAGGAGCGTATTATATGTTGAAAATGTTTCAACATGCCATGTTGGGAGAAACAAATACAAAGTCTTTTGCTGATGTAACTGTCAATGAAGGAATAACATTGGTACTTATAATTAGTGTTTTGTTCTTTTTTGGGATGTATCCAAAACCAATTACCGATTTGATTACGCCAAGTCTGGAAGAAATTCTTAAAGTGATCCATAGAAATTAGGATTTAGGATTTGAGATTTAGGATTTTTTGTTGGATGAGTAAAAAGGAAGATTTTAATCATGACTAAAGAGCAATTAAAAAATAGGACGAAGCAATTTGCATTGGATGTTTTTAAATTCTTAATGAGGTTAAATAAAACTAAAGCTGTCGATGTAGTTTCATACCAGCTTTTTAAATCGGCTTCATCAGTAGCTGCTAATTATAGAGCAGTTTGTAGAGGTAAATCTACTGCTGATTTTTTAAATAAATTAAAAGTAGTAGATGAAGAAGCAGATGAAAGTTTATTTTGGTTGGAGTTTATAAAAGGATTAGAAATAGAATGTGACAAAATTGAGCTTGAAAAATTAATAAAAGAAGCTGATGAATTGGTAGCAATTTTCTCAGCAGGGATAAGAACAATAAAAGAAAAAAATAATATAAAAAATTAGGTTTCAGATATAAAGAATTAGTCGGTTTTTAAATCCTAATTCGTAAATCCTAAATCAAACAATCAAAAAATGAATACATTAATAGCTATAATAGGATTAGGTGTTTTATGCCTTTTATTTGAAATTTTTAATTTACGGAAAGCCATTGTTCCAATAACGATACTTGGGTTATTGGCAGTGCTGGGTTTAACCATATCTGAATTTAATTCTACGGAGAGTTATTACAACAACATGATTGTTGTAAGTAAATTTTCAGCTTCATTCTCTTGTTTGTTTATCGTACTTACCATTTTCTTGGTGGCTTTAGGACATAATTTTTACGAAAATCACCAATCTAAAATCTCAGATTTTATTGCCATAAAAGTATTTTTATTAGCAGGTGCTGTTGCGATGGTTTCTTTTGGAAACTTAGCAATGTTCTTTCTTGGGATCGAAGTATTATCTATTGCGCTCTATATACTTGCGGCAAGTGATCGTATGAATTTAAAAAGTAATGAAGCAGGAATGAAGTATTTCTTGATGGGATCTTTTGCATCTGGAATCATTCTGTTTGGTATCTGTTTAATTTACGGAGCCATGGGTAGTTTTGATGTTATTGAAATTAGCGCATTATCACAATCAGCAGAGTTGCCAGTGTGGTTCCCAATAGGAATTATATTGGTTACAATAGGAATGTTGTTTAAAGTAGCGGCAGTTCCATTTCACTTTTGGGCACCGGACGTTTATGAGGGTTCTCCAGCATTAACTACTGCATTAATGAGTACTTTGGCTAAAGTAGTGGCAATTGCGACACTTTATAAATTATTATCAGTAATGAATGCTGATGTTTCTGAGTCATTTAAATTGGTAGTTGTGATTATTTCTATGGCTTCTATGACCGTTGGTAATATTATGGCATTAAGACAAACAAATGTGAAACGTATGTTGGCTTTTTCAGGTATTTCTCACGCTGGTTTTATGTTGATGACTTTATTGAGTTTGTCTACATCGGCAGGAAGTTTATTATATTATACTGCTGCTTATTCTTTATCTGGAATTGCTGCTTTTAGTGTGATTTTATACGTTTGTAAAAATAGAGATAATGAAGATGTGGTAAATTTCCACGGTTTAGGAAAAACGAATCCATTGTTAGCAGCCATTCTTACGGCAGCTTTGCTTTCTATGGCTGGTATTCCAATTTTTGCGGGATTCTTTGCTAAGTTGGTGTTGTTCAGTCAAACGATTCAAGCAGGTTATTTAGCTTTAGTAATCGTAGCGGTTGTGAACTCTATTATAAGTGTTGGTTATTACTTCAAGTTGATTTTAGCGATGTACACCAAGGAGCCAAACGAAGAACGAAAAGGAACTCCAGTTATTATTTACGCTGTTGCCATTGTAGCAATTGTGTTGAATATTGCGTTAGGGTTGTTCCCATCTTTAGTTTTGGATTTACTGGCTTAAGCAAAAATTTTAAAAATATACAGAAAACCATCAAGAGCAATTTTGATGGTTTTTTAGTTTTAAAGGTTTTTTTCTTCATTAGAATAAATATTTTCTATTCCTATATCTATATTTAAATTCTGTATCTCAAAAAGCTAAAAATTGAATTGATTAATTTTGTCTCATTGAAATAGTTTTAATTTAATTATCAAAGTAAGATGTCAAATACATTAAAAATACAGATCTGGTCAGATATTATGTGTCCGTTTTGTTATATCGGAAAAAGAAGAATTGAAGCTGCCTTGCAGCTTTTCGAACATAAAGATGCTGTTGAAATCGAATGGAAAAGTTTTCAGTTGGACGCTGGTTTTGTCGCTTCTCCGGAAGATAATTTAGTAGCTCATTTAGCTGAAAAATATAGAAAAGACACCAATTGGGCTCAAGGAATGCTAGATGATATGACGCAGAATGCTAAAAATTCAGGATTGGATTTCCATTTTGAAAAAGCAGTTATGGCGAATTCATTGCATGCGCATCGCTTGTTGCATTTGGCTAAAAAGTATTATTTGGCAAATGACTTAGAGGAATTATTGTTCAAAGCCTATTTGACGGATGGGAAGAATATAAATGATTTAGATACTTTGAAAGTATTGGGATTGGAAGTAGGACTGAGTGCTGAATCCATCGATGAAGTATTGCATTCTAATGTTTATGCAAATGAAGTGCAGCTTGATATTCATGAGGCACAATCTATCGGTGTTCAAGGTGTTCCTTTCTTTGTTTTCGATAATAAATATGCAGTTTCGGGTGCGCAACATGTAGAAACTTTTTTAAAAACGCTTGAAAAAGTATGGGAAGAAGGCAAATTCGATTCGAAAGTTACATTATTGAATACAACCGATGGAGACAGCTGTGGAATAGATGGTTGTGATTAATAATTTTTTTGTTTAGTTAAATTACAAAACCTGTCTTTTAAGATAGGTTTTTTTTTGAATTATCAGTAAATGTGTTTTCCCTGTTAGTACTAAATTATACATAGTAATCTGAAACACATGATGCTTTTATAGAGTGGTATTGTCTGAACTTACGCAATTTTAGTATTTGTAGGACTTGAAACAGAATGAATATCTTTCGTCGATACTTTAATGTCTTTAATCGATATAAATTACAACATTTATCGTAAAATTTTTTTTTGTTAAAGCTTTTAGTCATAATTTAGTAAGATAAGGTTTGCCTCTGCTTTTTTAGATGCAGGTAAAAATTGATTTTTAGAGATTATAAAGTAGGTTTTTTTATGGAGTAGGATAGTCGAAGTGCAATTTTGTATCGAAGTTTTGGATCGTTCAAATAGTTTGGGTGATGATTATAAAATTTAAAAAATATATTTTATTTCACAATTTTTATAAAACCATTAAGATATTTTTAACGTAAATATTAAATATTTTGCTTCAGGCGTAGGTACATAATACATTTTATTAATGATTTGCAAATAAAAATAATTGATTATTGATGTCTTATTGTCATCAAGAAAAAAAGATGTTGATTTGTAATTTTTCATCCGTACGGGATTAAAAACTTAAATTCTAAATACTATATAATCCCTTATATTTTTCCTTAGAATTTTATAAGTTTTTTGATTAAAGTTCAGTTCAAACAGATATAAAATATAATAATGTGAATTATGAGTAAACAATTACCTTTTTTTAGTCTTCGAATAATAAAATTTTTATTCTTATTTTGTTTCTTATATACGCTAAATATTAATGCGCAGGTTACTGCAGGTACTAATCCAACTAATGCTCAAATTAATTTATCGCTACAAGGACCAGGTATCGTTATTGCTGGTGGTACTTTGTCGGGTGGTGCAACTGCCGCTACTTTAAGGTCAAATCAAGTTGCGACATTTACTAATGGACAAGCTGGTGCTGGACTTGGATTTCCTAGCGGTGCGTACTTTTCTACTGGAAACGCACCATTTGAGTTGGCTAATAGAAATACCGCCGTTCAACGATCTTTAAACCCAGCAGGAGCTGCATTGGTTTCAGATCCAAATTTATCTACAATTGATGCGACAGCCACCCGAGATTTAATTTCATACACTTTTACGATTACTTTAGGGCCATCAATTACTGGTTTAAAAATAGGGTATCATTTTGGCTCAGAAGAATATCCAGATTATGTTGGTTCAAATTTTGATGATGCTTTTGGTTTTTTCATTTCAGGACCGGGTATCACAGGAACTCAAAACTTTGCTACTACTCCTAGTGGTAGTCCTACATCTATTAATAAAATAAATGCAGGTGTTCCTGGTTTCTCATCCCCAGCAACTCCCGTTGCGGCTTATGATGGTACGCAGTCTGCTTTGTATATTAATAACGGGCACCGTACAACGGTCACTGGAGGTAAATATGTACAAAATACGGCTCCACAGCCAGGACCTTTTCCTGTTTTTAGTGAGTTTAACGGTTTAACAACTTTTATAACAAGAAGCATTAAAAATTTGACACCCGGTGGCACCTATACATTTAAGGTAGTTATTGCAGATGCTGGAGATGCTGCTCTTGATTCAGGAGTATTTTTAAATTTAATAGAGGGGTTGACTAATACTGATTTACAAATTAGCAAAGCTGTAGATAACCCTACACCTAATGTGGGCAGTAATGTTACCTTTACTTTAACTGCTAATAATTTGGGGACAGGTGCAGCAACAGGCGTTAATGTCACAGATATTTTACCATCTGGTTATTCTTTTGTTAGTGCCACACCACCGGGTTCCTATTCAAGTGGAACGGGGCAATGGTCAGTAGGTAATTTAGCAAATGGTGCTAGTGCAACTTTGTCAATATTAGCGACAGTAAATGCAACTGGAAGTTACACTAATACGGCTACCATTGTTGGAAATGAAACAGATCCAACACTAGGAAACAACACATCAACAGTTACTCCTAATATACGCCCAACAGCAAATGATGTAACCACAGCAAGTATTCCGTCAACAGCAGGAGCTACAG
>NZ_JBWJVK010000064.1:0-8506 GCF_056428945.1 Flavobacterium sp. GNP010
TACCGCATCATGCAATGTTGCAGTACAATTATGTCCAACTGCATCAGTAACAATAATTTGATACATGCCAGCTCCAAGATTAATTAAATCTTTAGTAGTAGAATAATCGGCACCGTTTTTTGTCCATTGATACGTATAAGGTTCATTACCGCCATTAACATCAATAGAAATCGCTCCTGTAGTCTCATTATGGCACAACACATTGGTTGAGTTTATTACAGCTACTCTAAGCTCATTAGGTTCTTTTAAATCATAATTTAATTGATTAGCTAGAGCGTAAGGACCACCTGGATTGGCACTATCTGTAACATAAACGCTGTACATTCCTTTGCTTAGGTTAGTGATAGTACTTTGGTTTTCTCCTAGAAGAACAGCATTACCCTTTTTCCATACATAGGTATATTTTCCAAAACCACCAATCACTTCGGCAGTAAGTTTTCCGTTAGTACCACCAAAACATTTTATAAAAGCAGTTTCATTTATATTTACTTTTAATTCAGGATTTTGAGTGACTGTAAAAGATTTAGAATTTGTACATCCACTACCATCTGTTACTACAAGTTTATATACACCTGCCTCTAGGTTTGATAAATTCAATGAGTTTTTTGTACCTGTAAATTTATCTGAAGTCCAAGAATAAATAAAATTACCTTCTCCGCCGGTAGGACTATTAATAAAAGTAATTGCCCCCGTCTTTTGTCCATAAATCGAGACAGGACTTATGGTTGGTTGAGGAATTGTAATTGGATTATTTGGTTGAGTAATTGTAAAATTAAAAATTTTAGGACAATATTGGTCACTTACTGTAATTGAATAATTACCGGCTTTAAGTCCAGTAATAGTTGCTGTAGTTGAAGTTTTATTGAGTATTCCAAGTCCAGTATAATCAAAGGTGTAAATATTTCCGAGCGGAGATCCCCCATCAACAGCTATTGTAATAGCACCGCTTTGATCACCAAAACATTTAACATTTGTTGGGGATTCAGTAATTATCATTTGATCAGGTTCTGTAAGAGTTAATTCTGCAGAAACAGTCGGATTTTTGCTGTCCTTTACTACTACTTTATAAGTCCCTTTACCTAAATTTGAAAGTGATGCATTACTTTCGTTGGATAGTAAGTTAGAATCTTTATACCATGAGTAGTTATAAGTCTCATTAGCATTCAGTGTTCCTCCTGAAGCTACAGCGGTCAGTTTTCCTGTAGTACCTCCAAAGCATAGGATGTCATCATTTTTGTTAATGGATACAGATAAAGCTTCCAAATTAATTGTTTCAGTGTCATTTGTAGGGCTACAATTATTAGCATCTGTTACTTTAACAGTATAGATACCATTTGAAAGTCCCTGGATATGATTTTCTGTTATGGGTCTATTAAATGTATTATCTCCAACTTTTGACCAAAAATATTTATAAGTTCCGGTACCACCCGATGCGTTTATAGTGATTGTACCGTCATTGGCGGTAGATGATGAGGGTTGTGTTTGATTTATAGAGGTTATTATTACAGACGTAGGGTCTGTAAAAGTAACTGATCCAGGGATAGAGCATACTGGAACAGCCGCGTCTGTTATGGTGTAATTGTAGGTTCCAGCTTTACCAGATAAATTTTTACCATTGTTGGTAATTAAGGCAGCTCCCGTCCAAGCTACATTATAATTACCCGTACCTCCTGAAATAGCTAATGTAACGCTACCGTTATTTCCATTACATAGAGGCTCTATTTTATTTTCTGAAACAGTTATTTTTTTATTTTGTTTTACTTCTACTATATTTGATGTTGCTGTGTTTTTTGTATCACTAACTACAACATAATAAAATCCTGCCGTTACCGCAGTAGTTCTTGCATCCGAAATTGAAGAAGCATTTGAACCATTACTATTATCGCATTTGTACCAAGAATAGGTGTAATTCTTAGTGCCTACATAAGGATAACCTCCTGTAGCAGTGTTATTATTTATAGCTAGCGTTGTTGTACCACCAAAACAACCAATTATATTAGGTTGAATAAGACTGATTAGTAATTCGGCTGGCTCGTATATTATGAAAGGAATTGGTGAGCTGACACAACCATCTTTTGAAGCTATAACGGTATATTCGCCAGCTGAAAAATTAATCCAAGTATTTGGATTATTTAGATCTTTTATAGGGGTAAATGTATTGCCATTTTTTAACCAAGAATAGGTATAGGGTTCTGTTCTCCCTTTAAAAGCGATATATAATTTTCCATCAATTTTACCAGAACCTGTAGTAGCTGTTGTTGTATATGTTCCATCTATTACAATCTCAGTAGGATTTGTAATAACTATTTTTTTAATACCAGTAGGTGTCTGAGAAAATCCTATTGTAGTTATTGATAAAACAAGGAATGTTATAAATTTTTTCATGATTTTGTATCATTTTTAGTATTGTCAATACAGTTTTTATTGTCTTCTACTTTTATGGAATTATTTCCAGCATTTATTTCAATGGTTATTGGAGAGGTAAACTCAATTTTTGGGTCATCATTTAAATAATAATAGTAAGGTGATGTTCCTCCAGAGGCAGTTATGGTTATTCTGCCTTTTTCGCCATAGCATTTTGGCTGGGTTTCCGTTGCTGAAAAAGAAAAAAGAGTAGGAGATGATATTGTAAAACTTTTTTGTATTGCAGGATTACTTAGATACTCTTTGTTACCTACCGTTTTTTTCGTGTAGTAAGTAAGTATGTACTTTTCAGCAGGTAAATTCGTCCAAGTATAATTAGTGGGATTAGTCATTAAATTTTTAGTAATAGTTTTATTGTCATAAGGGGCATAAGTGCTATTGTCATATTTCAAACTCATTTCATATTGCTCTCCATCTTGAAGTTCTCTCTCAAATGTGAAGGTTACTGCTCCATCATTCGAATAAGAGCAGCTAGTAAAATTTTGGGATGATGTCGTTGTAATTTTAGGTGTACATGGAGTAATATTGTAAATAATAATATTTGTTTCAAATGTTTTCGGCTTTAAAAAGAGCGGTCCCACATCTCCCTCAAAATTCGTCACAAATCCATCATAAAGACCATCAACAGTATAGGAACCTTTTATAAATAGAGGTCCATAATAATCTTTAAGATCAGGGAACTCATTGATTTTTAGATTTAAATCATTTGTATTTATGCTATTGTAAAGGATAGCATTTGGAGCTACTGTATAAATATCAATCCATTCCCCAGAAATAGGATGCTTGTAATAGTAGTTAGTAATTAGTTTGTTTTTAATGCTAATGCTTTCACAACTGCCAATATTGTCATTTGTTTCTGGATTATCTAAAGAAAAAGCTCTTATTTCTGCACTTGCCGAACAAGCAAACAAGGATTCAGTTCCAAGGGAATTATATTTTTCTAAAGTAAATGAAATATTTTTATTTTCATTACAATCGTTAGTATCCAATGTTTCGCCTCTCAAACTAAATTTTAATGGATAGTCCGCTTCTGTTAAATTGATCAGTGTATCTGTTTTTTTTCCAATGGGACTATTGTAAGGAAATGAATTTGAGTGACCGTAAAAATCCTCGTAAATCTTGACACCATTTTTATTCTCTATCTTAATTGTAGAGTAAAATTGAATAGAGGCAGATTGCGGATTGTATTCAACTATGATGTTTTTAGGTTTCTGAGAATAACTATTCACAGAAATACAAAGTAAAAAGAAAGTAATAATTTTTTTCATATTTTTTCGTCTTCTTTAATATTGTCAATACAGCTTTTACTGTCTACTACTTTTATATAATTGTCTCCAGCATTTGCATCAATGGTTTTTGGGGAGGTAAACTCAATTTTTGGGTCATCGTTTAAATAATAATAGTAAGGTGGTGTGCCTCCAGAGGCAGTTATGATTATGGTACCTTTTTCGCCATAGCATTTTGGTTGGGTCTCTGTTGCTGAGAAAGAAAAAAGACTAGGAGATGATATTGTAAAACTTTTTTGTAAAGGAGGATTACTTAGATATTCTTCGCTACCCACTGTTTTTTTTGTATAATAGGTAAGTTTATAGTTTTCAGATGGTAAATTTGTCCAAGTGTACGTTGTTGGAGTAGTCATCGAATTTTTAGTAATAGTTTTATTTCCATCTAGGACTGCTGCACCATTTTGATAAAAAAGAGCCATTTCGTATTGTTCACCATCTTGCAATTCTCTCTCAAATGTGAAGGTAACTGCACCGTCTTGTGAATAGGAGCAGCTAGTAAAATTTGGAGAAGATGTTGAGATAATTTCCGGAGCTTTTCTAGTAACATTGTAAGAAATAATATTAGAATATACATTTTCTTCGGTAATAGACGGGTCCGAATCAATGACTACTCTAAAGTCTATAAAACCAGTGTAATCTAATGGGATAAAATTTGCAGTTATAAATTCAAATTCTTCATTAAAAGAAGTACTTATATTCATTTTTTGAAATTGACTTCCATTAAGTTTGTACTCCCAATGAAACCTTTGTGTTCCACTACAACCAGTTGCTTTTAATTTGATTTTATCCGTTAACACGTTATTTACTCCTGGTGATGTAAGTACTTGGTTACTAATTAATTCGAAATAGGGTCTTAGATTTGAAGCACCATAGCCAATGGTGGTTTCGCAATCTTTTGTTATTGTTACAACAAGAGAAGCCAACAACTCATATATGTCTGTTTGATTATAATCAGTGTAAGTCTCATAATCTAGTGTATATGAGCTAGGTTTTTTATCGAAAATTAAATATGGACCAACTTCTCGTATTGGACACAACCAAATACCATCGTCTGAACTTATATTATAACTGAAACTTGTTGTAGCTCCCCCATAATAGGGTGTTGGCAGACTATAATTGCTGCATCCCCCATAGTTAGTTTTCATTATATATAAAACCTGCGCAGAGGAGCTGGTAGTTGTTATTAAAACTAATAAAATAAATAGTATTTTTCTTTTCATAAACATATTAATTAGTATCAATACAGTTATTGGCATCAGTAACTTTTACGTCATACGATTTAGGAAGTAAATTTTTTAGATGATAAAAACCTTCTATTTCTTGTACAGGGAATTTTTCAATATTGTCTAGATAAAATCTATAGGGACCTGTACCACCCGTTACATGAATTACAAGTTCGACTGTATCATTGTGGCATAAGGGATTTACTCCTGATACGCTAAACTGCAACTCAGGAGCGGGAGATATTGTAAAACTATTACGTAGTGCTGGACTGTTGGGATAAACCGTTGTGCCTACTTTTTTTGTTATATAGTAAGTTAGCTGGTAATTTTCAGCCTCTAAATTATTCCAAGTGTACGTTGTTGGGGTAGTCATCGAATCTTTAGGAATTGTTTTATTCCCATCTAAGACAGCACGACCATTTTCATACAAAAGAGCCATTTCATATTGTTCACCATCTTGCAATTCTCTCTCAAATGTGAAGGTAACTGCACCGTCATTCGAATAAGTGCATTTAGTAAGATTAGGAGCTGAGGTTGATACGATTTTAGGAGTACATGGCGATATATCAAAAGGTAAAATATTAGTAAATTGCGTACCAAATCCTGCTTGGAAATATACTTTTGTTTTATTTTCGAAGCCAGCCAATTCATTAATCTTAAATGATATTGATCTTTGCTCTTGAAATTTAGGGGCAAAATCTTCCCAATTTGAACCATCAAATCTATATTGCCAATTCCAGCCATCATGTAACTCAATTATATCTTCTGGACATTTACTCCTAAGCACATCTGTTGATGTTACATGAATTACATATAAATATGTCTCCGCAATACAACCAACAATGCTTTTACTCGGTTCAGTCAGTAAATTCCAATTTATTGAACCTGACTGGTAACATAGGTTATTTTCGCTACTATCCTCAAAATTATAATAAATATCTGCTTCATTATTACTAATCGTCCAGAACTCTTCAAAATATTGTGTTTGACCTAATACATTAGTATACAAGTTTAATGAATTTGTTTCGATATTTATATTATGATTAGCTTTAACTAATTCACCTTTTCCATTCGGAAATGCGGGAGGTTGTATAGTCTTAACGAATATACCATACTCACTTTGGGAATATGCAGCATAATTTACTATTAAAACAAGCATTAGAAAGGTAATTTTTTTCATACGCCTAGTCATATTTATTTTCATCAATACAGCCATTACTGTCTACTACCTTTATTTTGTACTCTTTGGGTGCTAAGTTTTTTAGATGATAAATACCGTCAGTCCCATTTATTGGTGTTGGAATTATTTCTATTGTGTCATCATAAAACTTATAAGCACCTGTACCGCCTTTTACCCTAATGACAATTTCAACAGTACCATCGTGGCATAAGGGGTTTTCAGCAGAAACAATCTCGAATTGTACAGCTGTTGGGTCCTGATATTGAAAATCTTTATCGGTTTCAGGTACTCCTCTCTCCTTTACTCCTTGAAAAGCTTGATATTTTATAGTGTATTTTTCTCCGTTTTCTAATCCTATAACATTATTGTAGGTATATTGTAATGTATTAACAGCGTCAAAGGCAATAATTTCGGAAATTTGGTTTCCAGTAAGTTCTCCAGTTTTTTTAATAATTTGAAAATTGTTTAATTTTTCATTTTTGATAGGATCTAATGGTCTATCAAAAGTCACAATTACAGTCATAGGATCACCACTACAATTTGGTTGAATTGGGTTTAAATTCGTTATTACTGGAGCACAAGCAGAGTAAGTTATTGAAATTGGATCTGTAAAAGGTCTGTTTTGATAGCCCAATCTGAAATAGAGTTGCTTATTAAAGTAGTTGCTGTGAATATCACCTAAAACATCTTTAACTGAAAAATTTGTAGTTGGATTATTGTTGAAATTTGTCGGCACATCTATCCAAGTTTGTTGATTGTCTAATGAATATTGCCAGTGGTACGCTTCATTAGGAAATCCGGCAGGAAACCCAGCTAATTGTAATTGTTCTCCAGAACATAAAGTTGTTAAAGTATTGCTTTTTTGAATACTTACGTTGGGCTTAAATTCAGTAACAAATATTGATGAAAAGCATCCAGAACCACTAGGAAATACACCTTTTATAAGTTCCGAAGCAGTTAACGAAATAGATATATCTCTCCTACATGGGCCATATTCTCCATTTGTATCATCAGGATTAATAGCAGCTCGAAAATTAAACATAAAATCATCATAATGTGAGATATTTCTAGTGATCTCTTCACTTGTTGGTTCAAATACGTAAACAGATTTATTATTGGAAATCAATTGTGCTCTTGAACCATTAGTACTTTCAAAAATATAACTCATCTCGTAAGAAATATTTTGCCCATGGCTCTTAATAAAAAAACAAATCAATGACAAAATGAAAAGTTTTCTCATAATCTTAAAATTTAACAGTATAAAAATCCATTTTAGACATTCTTCCATCTTTGAAAATCGCTCTAATCCCGTACTTGTAATTAGTGTTTATGGTAATGGTTGGATCAGACAATTGTCTTTTTTTCCCATCTACAATTTGTATTAACTGTAAAGCATCTTTCTCAGAGGCTTTGTATATTTCAAAACTATCGACCAAGGGATTGCTGTAATTCCAAGATAGATCAATGGTGTTACTTGTTTTGTTAGTTTGAGCAAAAAAACCTTTTATTCCTTCCATCACTCCGTAAAAAGGAACAAAAGTTGATAGATTAGGCGAAGGCAGCGATTGCAGATTTGAATCATCTTTTGCGAAAATGGCGTACGTATAAGTATACCCTTCCTCAACAGACTTGTCTTGAAATTGTTCTTCTTTGTTTTTGGTTTCAAAAACAAGTTTCCATTCCTTTTGATCGTTTTGTTTTCGATACAATTGGTGTACTGTCACATCTTCACTTTGGCTGTTAAACCATTCTAAGAAAACCCCTCCTTCTTTAATTTCATATTTAGAAAAAACGGGAGATGCGGGAGGAATAATATCTGGCTTTTTTAGAACAAGTGGTTCTGAAAATTCAGACATATTGTATCTGTAATCTACAGCAATCACTTTGTAATACACTTTACTATTTAAGGTTTTAAGTATTACTTTATCTTCAAAAGTATTCTTTTCATTTGGGCTCACTGTCAGCTGACTGTATTCCTCAGATGCATTGTATGCTTTATAGATTCTATACCCCAACAAGTCTTTTTCTTTATTGGTATCCCATAAAATTTTTACCACGCCTAGACTGTCAATAGTTCCTTTTAATCCAACGGGTTTACTAGGAGGTATTGAATCAATTGGCTGAACAAGCATTGGGAATGAGGCTCTACTACTCCCCTGTTTCCCAACTGCGGTTATAGTAAAATAGTTGGTTGCGTTTAATTTATTGTAAATTACGTTGCGAGACTTAGGCGAAATGTTTTTTATTACAGTAACATAATTACTATCTTCCTTATCAGAACGATTGAGTTCAAAACCAGTTATTTCGTCATTCCCTTCCTCTGGAAATTCCCATACTAGGTTAACAGTTGTATCATCTTTAAATTCTTTTACGGTAAGGTGAGGAACATATTT
>NZ_JBWJVK010000065.1:0-7689 GCF_056428945.1 Flavobacterium sp. GNP010
ATTGTATTTCAGAATGTTCAAATAATAAGTTCACTACCTAACAAATAAAAAAAGGAACCGTTTACCGGTTCCTTTTTTTTATGAATTAACGATTAACAAACATTGTTTTAACTCTGGTCTTTCAATTGTGAAATTTAATAACCACTCTCGCAACTGTTCCATTTCGTAGGGAAGTAAAGTTTTGATTGCTTTTTCTAACTCTTTGCAAAAAAGCAACGGATCAAAACTTACTCTTTCTAAAATTGATTTAGTATACTCATACATTGCTTTTGACATAATAAACATTGATTTTAGTTTAATTTTGATTCTTAGGCGTTGTAAAAATACATTATTTTTAAGTACTCCAATACTATTTAACTCAGTTTTAATTTTTGATTCACATTATTTGAAAAACAAGAACTTAAGCTATTTAAAACCAATTATTTATTGAAAATAACTAACGCTTTATAGCACGGAACATTTCTCTTTTTCCTGGTGGTCCTGCAAGTTTTTCAACTGTAAACCCTACTTCTATCATGCTTCTTTTTACTACGCCTCGCGCCGCATA
The DNA here is from genome assembly GCF_056428945.1 of Flavobacterium sp. GNP010. Taxonomy (NCBI): domain Bacteria; kingdom Pseudomonadati; phylum Bacteroidota; class Flavobacteriia; order Flavobacteriales; family Flavobacteriaceae; genus Flavobacterium; species Flavobacterium sp. GNP010. Next base: position 548 of record NZ_JBWJVK010000065.1, read on the forward strand.
AGTTACCAGTATACCTTGGGGTTTCAGGGCTTCATACATTTTTTTAAAAATAGCGGTGCTCCATAATTCAGGCTGGACTCTGTATCCAAAAGCATCAAAATAAATCAAATCAAAAGCTTCAATATCATTGATTTCTTCAAAAAATTGTTTCCTTTTAAGTAGTGAAAAATCTGTCGATAAACTTAATTTTTCTTCCCAGTTACTAGTGTGCATACTATCAAAAATAGCGCTTTCTTGATTAGCATTTAATTCTGAAACGTAGTTCATTGAAAGAACCTCTTCGACTGAAATTGGATAGGCTTCTATTCCCACATATTCTATAGATTGTTGCAATTTTTTAGACTCCAAGAATGTAATAAAGGCGTTCAAACCAGTACCAAAACCTATTTCTAAAATAGCTACATTCTGATTAGGAAACAATGAAAGACCATTTTTAATAAATACGTGCTGCGCCTCCTGAATTGCACCATGCTTAGAATGGTAACATTCATTCCACTCTGCTATTTGTATGGTAGTTGAACCGTCAAGGGTTTGGATTATTTCTCTTTTCAAAATTGGAATTTGAGATTAAAAGGATTAAAAGCTACAATTTTAATTCAAAATTAATGAAAATATAGCTGTTCTACTGCTGTAAAATCTAAATTGTTGTAAAGTCAAGCAAAATAGAGAATTATTTTAAATTTATTCAATTAGAAACAAATCATAGTTTAATCATATAAATAATATTTTTTTGACAAGAATTTTGTTGATTTTTATTTAATTTTGCAAAGATTAAACTTCAACTTATAGAAATCAAGTTTTTTAAGCTCCAGTTTGTCAGTTAAAAAAAATTAAAAAACAATACATTACTATGAGTACTACTCAAACTAACACAATCGAAACTATAAAAGCTTCTACTTCAAAAATAAATGAAGTTGATTTTTCTAACTTAAGCTTTGGCTCTGTTTTTACAGACCATTTGTTTGAATGTGATTTTAAAAATGGACAATGGCAAAAACCAGTTATAAAGCCTTATGCTCCCTTTTTATTAGATCCATCGACACGCGTTTTTCATTATGGTCAAGCGATTTTTGAGGGGATGAAAGCCTACAAAGATGAAAATAATGATGTTTGGCTTTTTAGACCCGATCAAAATTACAATCGTTTTAATACATCTGCTATTCGAATGGCTATGCCAGAAGTTCCAGAAGAATTATACATGAGTGGCTTAACCCAACTGTTGCAATTAGACAAAGAATGGATTAAAAAAGGAAAAGGAAATGCCATGTATATTAGGCCGTTTATGATTGCTACTGGTACTGGAGTAATTGCAAACCCATCTGATGAGTATAAATTCATGATTTTATTATCGCCTGTAACTTCGTATTATTCTGGCGATGTCAAAGTACTTATTGCAGAACATTTTAGTAGAGCAGCAAACGGAGGAATAGGTGCTGCAAAGGCTGCAGGGAATTATGGTGCTCAATTTTATCCAACTAATTTAGCAAATAAAGAAGGTTTTCAACAAGTGATTTGGACAGATGATGCCACACATACCAAACTTGAAGAGGCGGGAACTATGAATGTCTTTTTTAGAATAAATGACACTTTACTTACTGCTCCTACTAGCGAAAGAATTCTTGATGGAGTAACTAGAAAAACCTTAATTGATTTAGCAAAAAGTGAAGGTATTGATGTAGAGATTCGTTCAGTTTTAGTAACCGAACTTGTTGAAGCTGCTAAAAATGGAACCTTAAAAGAAATTTTTGGAGCAGGAACAGCAGCCGTAGTAAGTCCAATTTCTGGATTTTCCTACCAAGATGTTTATTATGAATTATCAAAAAATGAAAATTCAATGGCTTTACAACTAAAAACAAAGCTGGAAAACATTCAAAATAAACTAGAACAAGATAATTTTGGATGGACTGTTAAAGTGTAGTCCTAAGATTCATAAATTCAAAAAAGCGATTTTCAATATGAAAATCGCTTTTTTTATGACCTATCTAAATTTAGTATAAACCACTATTCAGAAATTATTTTAGAAAAATCAGGTTTAAAGTAATTAGGTCCTTTCATGACTTTGCCATCTTCTCGGTATATTGGTTGTCCATCTTGGCCTAATTTACTCATATTACTGCGTTGTATTTCATCAAAAACTTCCTCAATTTTATGTTGTAAGCCATGTTCGATTATGGTTCCGCACAAAATGTACATCATATCACCCAGTGCATCTGCAATTTCAATTAAATCATTGTTTTGAACAGCTTCAAGGTATTCTTCATTCTCCTCTTTCATTAAATTGTATCGCAACGTATGTTTACTTTCTCCTAAATTAGCAATAGGGATTTTACTATGGCCAATTTTAAAAGCAGTATGAAATTCTTTGACGGAGTTTATCTGTTTTTGCATTTTTTTATTTTATTAAATGAAAAAGCAAATTAGCAACTATTTCTAAACAAATAACTAAATTTGTCTAAAAATAATTCAAACTATGTTTAGTCAAGGTCAATTAGTGTTTGCAGGCTTATTTGTAGTAGCTTTTGTTATTGCTGCGATTTACTCCTATCGAAAAGATTTAAAAATTCACAAAACATTTTACAAAGGCAACTACAAGATTTTAATAGGATTTGGGGTTTTTATTGGAATTTTATTTTTGATAAAAGTGTTTTTTAAACGGTAATTTTTTTGTTCCGTACCCAAGATGTCCGCTGATTAGTGGACTTTTTTATTACAACTAATCAACTATAAAATAGGTATTTATAGTACATAATTATTTTAGATTTATTTTTATCTGAAGTTTTTTAACATTGGTTTACTAGATTTAACCTCTTGGATTTAAAATGCAATAAAATGAGCCGATTTAGTCATTTAATAGAAATAAACTATATTTATTTACCCATTTTGATGACTTGTAAATAAAACCTTTAACTTTACAAAATTAACAAACCTGTATATTATGAGGATTTTAAAATACTTATTTCTTTTACTACTGCTAAGTTTTGTGGCTTTATCGATTTTTGTGGCAACACAAAAAGGAGATTTTACCGTAGAAAAAAGTCAAATCATAAATTCTCCCAAATCAACCGTTTTTAATTTTATTAATGATTACCGAAACTGGGAAGATTTTAGTTCCTGGATTACTGAGGATCCCGAAATGAAAATCATGTTTCCCGAAAAAACAATTGGGACAGGCGCTAGTTTTTCATGGGAAGGTAAGCAAGGTTCAGGAGATATAGCGACCGTTTATGCCAAAGAAAATGATAGTATTTCTCAAAAAATGAATTTCAACGGAGCTACTTCTACAGTTTTTTGGAGTTTTAAAGACACTATTGGCGGTACAAAAATAACCTGGAAAACGATCGGTAAAATGAGTTTCAGAATGAAAGTTTCTACTGTTTTTGATGGTGGAATGAATAAAATCTTAGGAGAAACCTATGAAAAGAGTTTAGCCAATATAGACAAAACACTAGATTTTGAATTAAACTCATTTGCGGTAAAGGTAAACGGAATAGTAAAAAAACTCGGGACCTTTTACCTAAGACAAACTTTTACCAGCGAAATTTCAAAAGTAGTCAAAAATGCTTCCATTGTATTTCCTAAATTAATCACCTTTTGTGAACAAAATAACATCGAGTTAAACGGCAAACCTTTTATTATTTATCACACCTATAATGAAACAAATGGGTTGACCAAATTATCGATTTGTGTTCCTATAAAAAATCAAATTCTAACCAGTTCTGGAAGTGATATTTTAACTGGGAAACTAGAACCCTTTGACGCCCTAAAAACCACTTTAAAAGGTGATTACTCGCACACAAAAACTGCCTTAAATAAAGCGAAAACGTATATTAATACTAACGGAATTGTCCTTGATGGTGCATTTTCACACGTAGAGAATTTCTCCATTAGTAAAACCGACGTTAAAAACCCTTCTAAATGGGTAACAGAAATTTACATCCCATTGAGACCAAAAGTAATTCCTGTAACAATTGTTGTTCCACCTACTGCTAAAAAAGTGGAAGCAGTAAAAGAACCAGTCCCGATTAAGGACGAAGAAGAGTCTGAATTTTAAAATTCAACAGATCAATTAAACCTTTTTAATAAATTCTATTCTAATCTTTAAATAATCGCTTTGCAAGAAGAACAGGAATTTATAAATCGCTTGTTAAACCCTAAAACGCAAAATCAAGCGTTTCAGCAGTTATTACGGGATTATCAAAGACCTTTGTACAATCATGTTCGTAGCATCGTTTTAAATCACGATGATGCTGATGATGTACTGCAAAATGTTTTTATAAAAATTTTTCAGAATCTGAAAAATTTTAAAGGAGAAAGCAAACTTTTTTCATGGATGTATCGCATAGCAACTAATGAATCCTTAACTTTTTTGAAACAAAAATCAAAAAATAGCGGGATATCATCTGAAACCTTGCAAAATAAAACTATCGATAATTTAGAAGCCGATGTGTTTTTTGACGGAAATGAAATTCAAATAAAATTACAAAAAGCAATTGCGTTATTGCCAGAAAAGCAACAATTGGTTTTTAAAATGAAATATTTTCAAGAACTAAAATACGAGGAAATCTCAGAAATATTGGGAACATCCGTTGGAGGATTAAAAGCATCCTATCATCTAGCCGTAAAAAAAATTGAAGCTTTTGTCGCTAGAAATTAAACCTTTTAGCTGTTAAACTGTCTAAGACATACTATGAAAACATTTAAAGTAGAGAACGAACCTAAAATTGAAACTGGATTTATAACACCAGAGCATTATTTTGAAAATTTTTCAATCAAAATGATGGAGCAATTGCCAAACAACGAACCAAAAGTAATTTCTATTTTTCAAAAAAGAAAAAATATATTTATGCTGGTAGCTGCTGTTTTAGTGCTTGCTTTGATGGTTCCAATTTTAAATTATTCCACTGAAAACTCAAAAGATCTTGATGCTGTAGCATTAGAAAATTACATTACATACCAATCGAACGTTAATCAGTACGATTTGATAAGTGTATTAGAAAGCGAAGATATCAACACAATAAACTCTGGCATTGTTTTAGAAGATGATGCAATTGAAGATCATTTATCAACCAATTCAAACTTAGAAAATCTCATTTTAGAATAAAAATAACTATTCAGCTTTTTTAAAGCCGATACATAAACACATTAAAAATGAACATTAAAAAATTAGCACCAATATTATTCTTATTAGTCTCTTTCAATTTTTACGCTCAAGGCGAAAGTATGAAAGAAAAAAAAGAACAAATAAAAGCATTGAAAGTAGCTTTTTTCTCAACCGAATTGGACTTAACAACCACTGAAGCAGAGAGATTTTGGCCTATTTACAATTCCTATGATGACAAGCAATTTGAACTGAGACATCAAAAAATGAAAGCCTGTATGAGGAGAATGAGTGATGGATCACTCGATAAAATCACAGAAAAGGAAGCGAATACCTTTTTGGCTCAAATAGAAGATACCGAAGAAGAATTGTTTTTAGTACGCAAAAAGTTCATGCAAAACGTACGAACAATTCTACCCGCTGTTAAGATAGTAAAGCTCAAAAAAGCAGAGGAAAATTTCAATAGAAAACTACTTCAACAATACCGCAATAAAGGTCAAAAAAAATAAAACAATTGATTTTTTATTAATTCATAAAACACTCTAATACTGCATATCAAGTAGTAGAGTGTTTTTTTATTTAAAACGAATACGAATCATTTTATTTTGTCCCGCTGCAATCGCTGTATGATTATTTATGAACCTAATTGTATTAAGAGTAGCATCAGAAGCTAGTTTTTTCCACGAGGTTCCTCCATCAGAGGAATAATACAATCCTGAAAAACCTACTGATACTAATCCTTTACCGTTACTTTTAGGAACATATTGCACACAAGAGGCATACCCAAAACCTTGATTTTCTGCAATGAGATTCCATGTTTTTCCGCCATCTGTAGTCAATGCTTTGTTAGAAAAATTTTGATTGCGTAGCTCATAATCGCCACCAGCAATAAATCCAATTTTGGAATCATAGAAATCTGCTGTAAAAATTCCCGTCATCGCTTTTCCTTGAACAATTGGGGTGTCAAAAACTGTCCATGAATCGCCCTTGTCTGGCGAATAAAAAACTCTCGATTTTTTTCCACCCGAAACAAGCCATGTGTTATTTCCTTTAATTAAAATATTAGTATTGCTTGCCGCAAAAGCTGCTTCACCATCCATTACTTTTGGTAATTTATTTGAAGGTACTTTTCTCCATGTATTTCCCCCATCACGAGTGATAATTACATTTAAACAATCAGCAATAGGATCACCCATGGCAATTCCTTCTTTATTGTTCCAAAATTGCATGCTATCAAAGAATACTTTCTCATGGTTTTCTTGGTAGACTAATTTTACTTTTTTTTCTTCTTTAGAAATCTGATATAACAAAGCTGGATTTCCAACATTTAGTATGTAAATATTTTTTTTAGTTTGGGCATTACTTCTAAACTCAAGCTTCAAGGAGTCTTTGCTAATACTGCTTTCAAATTTTTGATTATTATCCATATTATAAAAACCAAATCGACCTTTATCTGCTGCATACCAAATTTTATTTGCATCAATTACAATCGCTCTGATACTTATTTTATCTTGAAACAAAGTATCTATGGCTACGGAATTAAAATCTATGTTATTATTATTTTTACCAGTAAAATAAGCTGTTTTACACGATGTTAAACCTATTAAAAGTAAAAAAGTTAAAATAAAATTTTTCATTTTTTGTGTTTTTTAGGCCTAAATTACAACTAAAAATTAGAATCATAATAAGCACACTGATTTATTGGCATAGTAATTGGATGCTCAAAAATAAGAATAAACTAAATTCAACTAATTATGAAAACGAAATTACTTCTATTGAGTCTTTTTACTGTTGTTTTCGCAACCCAAATACAGGCTCAAAACAGAACATCAGTAAATGCAATGAATAGCGAAATCAGTGATAACTTAGATCTAAGAGCTGTTGCTTCCATTTTTGGAGACTCTAGAAATCTTCAAGATTTTGAACGACGGTTGAATGACCCTGAGCTGCAAATATCAAACTTAGATTTAAATAATGATAATGAGGTAGATTATTTAAGAGTGATTGAAACTGTAGAAAATCGAACTCACGTAATAATTATTCA
>NZ_JBWJVK010000066.1:0-7631 GCF_056428945.1 Flavobacterium sp. GNP010
TTAAATATTGACACATCCCATTTCTTCTTCTAAATAAAATTGAATATCCTGAATATCCTTTGTGAAATATTAAATTTTATGTTTCTTAAGTTGTAGGCCAACAAAGTATAAAAGTAAGGTTTTAAGATAGATATTGCCTTAAGAACTACTTAAGGTGTGCTTTAAATAATCTTAAATTAATAGTAGTTCCTTTATTTTCTTGACTGGCAATTGCAATTTCAATATTGAGCAAAGTACACAGTCTTTTTACAATTGAAAGACCTAAACCAGTCCCTTTAATTTCGGGATGGCTATTCGATTGGGATCGGTAAAATTGGTTAAAGATTTTGTCAATATCTTCGGCTGCAATCCCCATGCCCGTATCACTAATATGGCATTCAATTATGGAATCAACTTCTTTCAAAACTACTGTCAAGTTTCCGTATTGATTAGAATATTTTAAAGCGTTTGATATTAAATTATTTATTATAATCGAAAACAAATAACCATCAGTTTCGAAGTAATGTTCTGCCGAAAAATTGGTACTAATATTGATTTTCTTACTTTGAATGATTGCTGAAAATCGAGATATAGTATCTAAAAATAAGGCATTTAAATATACTTTTTCTGTTTTTAGCGTTTGTTTTTGATTTTCAAAACGAGCTAATAATAACAATTGATCCACTAAATTGTTTAAACGATTAACTTCATTTACACAAAAGGTTATTTTTTCTGCGTATTCAGCATGCTCTCTAGGTTTTCTAATTAGTACTTCAAGCGTACCTTTAATCACCGTTAAGGGAGTTCTCAATTCGTGCGATGCATCAGAGGTAAATTGTTTTTCACGTTCCACCGTGGTTTCAATACGATCTAATAAATGATTTATTGTTTGAGACAAAACGTACAATTCATCCTGCTGTGGAGGTAGCGCAATGCGCGAAGTAAGGTTGTCTTTTGTAATATCATTGGATGTATTTATAATTGAAGAAATGGGCTTTATAAAACGACCTGCAATAAAACGAGCCAGAAAAAAGAGTACAATTAAAATTATTGGATAGCTAATAATCAATACTTCAGATATATTATCGAGCACCATAGTAGCATCTTCAAGTGACATAGCAACGATCAGATAACCAATAACTTTAGATTTATTGTAAATGGGAACTTGCATTTGCCTGATGGCACTATTGGCTAGAACATCGTCATAAAGTACATTTGAAACATGCTTAGGATTAAAAGATAAAGTCTTATTTTTAAGATTTGGTGACTTTTCGATAAGTTTTCCATCTTGATCAATAAACTGAATAAAAACGGGATTCACATCAAGTATGTTGTGTTCACGTTCCTTCCACTCCTCTTTGTGAATCAAATGAAATGTATTGCCAACGATTTTAATTTCGGTTAAATGTTTGTCTACCTCGCTTTTGATATCCGTATTGACATGAATGTTCACACTAAATTTCACAATAGAATATATAATACAAAAAACTGCTACAATCAATAAAGCTGTGGTTACTATATAATTGAGAGCAATTCTATTTTTAAATGACAGTTGTTGCATTTTTATCTAATCATTAGCGATGTACCCTACTCCTCGCACGGTTTTTATATTGTCTTGTTCTATTTTTAAATTCAATTTTTTACGAATAGCATTCATAAAAACATCAATCACGCCTGTGTCGTATTCAAAATGAATGTCCCAAACATCTTCAATAATTTGTGTTCTGGTACAAACTTTACCTTTGTTTTTAATTAAGTAAGTCAAAAGCTCAAATTCGCGTTGTGTAAAAGCTACTTCAGTTTCATTCACCAAGACGCGATGTTTTGCAATATCAATTGTAACACTCCCAAGCGTAAGGTTTGTAGCTTCACCTTGATTCCTAAAGTGAACTTTGATACGTTCTAATAATTCATCAAAACTAAAAGGTTTTTTTATATAATCGTTGGCTCCTGCTTTTAATCCTTCAATTGTTTCTTGAACCGTATCTCTTGCAGTCAAAAAAATAATTGGGGTAGTATTGTTTTTTAAACGGATGGCTTTACAAAGTTCTAAACCTGTCATTTTTGGCAACATCCAATCAAGTAAAATAAGGTCAAAGTTTTCCTTTTGGATTTTTTCAAATGCAAGACTCCCATCAGCAGCGCTGCTTACGGTGTAGCCTTCTTCTTCTAATCCTTGTTGCAAAAACTGAACAATTCCTGCCTCATCCTCTACAATCAATACGTGCATTTCTATTTTTTTTGTGAAATTAAGCTTTATTACTCAGTGCATTTAAATGAAACCTTTGCAATGTCAGCAGGAAGCATATCAAACAGTATCTATGAATCAATGCTACCAAAAACGACAGATTTCAACCGTCTTAAGTGAAATAACTTAAAAAATACCTCCGTCCTTTGATGAAAAGGAATAGAAGTATGCTGTATTTTTCTGTTTATCTCGACTTTAAATTCTTTGTAAAATTATTCATTTTATGGATTGTTGTTTTCTCTGGTCGTTATTCTTAAGGTAATATTAATCTTATTACTAACATTAAGCAAATCTTAAAATAATAATACGTTAACAACAGTTACATTTACGCCAAAAATAAAATATGAAGCTTTTTAAGTTAACCACGCCTTTCAATTATTTATTATTGTTATTTGTCAGTATTAGTTTTATTGTTCGGTTCATTTTATTTTTTCATCCCATTACGCAAACTTCCTTTACTGCTTTCGAGACTTTTTCAGTATTCATTTTTGGATTCCTATCGGATGTTTTAATTTTTGTGCTCTTAAGTTTATTTTTATGGCTTTACCTTCTATTTATATCAAATGCTAAATACGATTCCCCATATGGATATGTAATTCTAGGGCTCTTTGTTGCACTTCTTTTTTACGTAGCTTTTGGCAATACTATTTTGAACGAATATGGTAGCGCGTTACCAAAAATTGCAATTGGTTTTCTTTCTATCAAAACAATCCTTTTTGGCCTTTTACTTTTTCTACCAAAATACCGAAATGCTATTCGGTTTTGGTTGTTTTCTTTTGTTATACTTTTATATGTTTTACTTATTTTACAAAATGGAATCAGTGAATACTTCTTCTGGAATGAATTTGGTGTACGTTACAATTTTATTGCAGTCAATTACTTAATTTATACTAATGAGGTAATAGGAAACATAATGGAATCCTATCCCGTAATTCCATTGTTTTCGGCTTTGTTTGCATTAGCGGGATTCATTACGTATTTCATTGTCCAAAAATCAAAAAACTATATTGAAAACATTCCTTGTTATATACAAAAAATTAAAATATCAGGAATCTATCTTTTACTTTTTGGTTTTGCATTGCTTGCTTTGCCTTATTTATCAACGAAAGAAAACTCGCGAAATGTATTTGCGAATGAGTTACAAGCCAACGGCATTTATAAATTCTATTTTGCTTTCGTGCACAGCGAATTGGACTATTTCAAATTTTATAAAACGATACCAGCTCAAGAAGCATTTTCTCAGTTAAAGCAACAAATTCCTAATATTATAGAGAATAGCTCTTTGCGAGACATCCAAAATGTAGCTGCTGAACAACATAAAAATGTAGTTTTAATCACTATTGAAAGTTACAGTGCCGAATTTATGAAAATGTATGGTAATCAAAATGCTATTACTCCCTTTTTAGATAGTTTGGCGACAAAAAGTTTGGTTTTCACCAATCTTTATGCAGCAGGAAATAGAACCGTTAGAGGTCTTGAAGCCGTAACCTTATGCCTTCCTCCTACTGCAGGCGAAAGCGTTGTGAAACATGAAGACAATAAAAATAAATTTTCAACAGGGAGCATTTTCAAGCAAAAGGGATATGCAGTTAAATTCATGTATGGAGGTGATGCTTTTTTTGACAATATGGAAGATTTTTTCACAGGCAATGGCTATGATATTGTTGATAAAAAAACATTTGAACCTAATGAAATTACATTTGCAAACATTTGGGGCGTTTGTGACGAAGATATGTATCAAAAGGCTATTAAAATAATGAATCAGGAAGCAAAAACAGGTCAGCCGTTTTTCAACCATATTATGACGGTAAGTAATCACAGGCCATTTACTTATCCGAATGGTAAAATTGACATTCCTGGCGATGCTAAATCTCGTGATGGCGGCGTGAAGTATACGGATTATGCAATGCGCAAATTTTTTGCAATGGCACAAAAACAACCATGGTTTAGCAACACCGTTTTTGTAATTCTAGCTGATCATTGCGCATCAAGTGCAGGAAAAACAGAATTACCGGTTGATAAATATCGTATTCCAGCCATGATTTACAGTCCTGGTTTTATTGCACCCGCTCAATACACTAACCTAATGTCACAAATAGATGTTATGCCTACGGTATTTGGTCTTCTCAATTTTGATTACCAAAGTAAATTTTATGGACAAGACGTCCTAAAAGCAGACTACAAGCCTAGAGCTTTGATTGCTACCTATCAAGATTTAGGGTTAATAAAAGATAATGTTTTAACCATTATTTCACCAAAACAGAGAGTTAAACAATTTGAGTTGCGTTTAAAAACAGATCAAAAAGTGGCTCCAATTTTTCAAATTTATTACGATCAACTTCCACTAAAAAAAGAAAGGGCTGATCTAGTGAAAGAAACAATTTCCTACTACCAATCGGCATCAGATATGCTTAAGAATAAAAAATACCAAAAAATAAATTAGCATAAAAAAAGCGGGTGAAACATTAGTCTCACCCGCTTTTTCTAAATAATACTATAGCTTTATTCTTTATCGCTTGTTAGTCCAAAAAGATTCCCTTTAGAGTATGTCTTCATGTCTTTTTTTAACAATTTGCTGTTTCTCTTAGTTAATTCAGGAGTATCTAAACCACTTAAATCAGGTTTTCCTGCATTTACCCAAGCCGTATACCAAAAACTTGCGGTAACAGTTATGGCTTTTCGCATTTGCTTTTCAACCATACCGTTCATATCTGCATGCAATTGTTTAGCATATTCATCGGAATATAGGGTTCCTCCGTATTTATTTTTTACAATTTCACCAGCAGCATCGGTAACAAATATTTTGTTTTCAGGTGTAGCGGTTCTTAATTTTTTATCAATAGCAAGTAAGGGCTCTACCAAACTGTGTGTGTCAAAAATTAAATCCCAAGTAGCTTTCTCCACATTTTCTAAATAAACACCTTGTGGAACGTTAAACTTGTAATCCTTTGCAAACAACTCTGGCAAACGACTTTCCCACAAAGAGTGAATTCCTTTTTGATTGGTGTTTTGACCATCATGATTGTCAGAAGTATGCAAAGGCATGTGACCATCTGCAATATAATGACCTAAATCACCCGCTATAAATAGTATTTCGTTTTTTCTTTTGTCCTTGAAAGCTTTAGTTAATTTCGCCATCAAATCTTGAATATGCCACGGCAAGATTCCATTTTTAGTTAAAAACTTTTCGTCATATTTTGCTTTAGCTTCTTCCATTGTTTTAGGAAAAGTTTCTACTGCACCATAATTTTCCATGTCAAAATAATGACGTGGTGGTTCCGCTTTATCATTGATTACATTTCTTCTCAAATCAGGAACGGTAGATTCTTGCGTGATGAAATCGATGTGATTGTAAAAAAAAGTCTGCAAAGGTTTTGGCAATGCCATAACAGCTGCTCTGTTGATACGTTCATGTCCTATTATCCCCCAAGAAACAAGAAAAAAGGTAATGCAAATTGCAGATAATGCAATAAATGTAGGCTTAACTCTAAAATTTTTCATTAAATTTATTTTTTTGAGCCACAAATATATTTCATTAAATCGTGATACGAAAAATTTAGCTTTAAGATTCTGTTAATTAAAAATGAAAACTTATAAATATGTTTAGACATCAAGGAAAAAACAGAACTTTTATTCACAATCTTCGCTTAGCCACTTTATTATCTTTTGTTGCTGGTATTGTAAATGTTACGGGAGTTTTATCGGTACAAACATTAACAACAAATATTACTGGACATTTTGCCTATTTTGCCGAAGAAATCATGAAGCGAGATTATGCAGCCGCAATACCCTTTTTTGTATTTACTGTCTTCTTTTTGTTTGGTGCTTTTACATCTAATTTTTTAGCAGAATTAATTTCGAGAAAACATCCTAATTTATCTCATGTGATTCCTATTGCACTAGAAATGATTGTTTTAATTAGTGTTGGGATTTTCGGAGTACAATCATCATTGTCTAGTTCAGAGGGAAAATGGATTGCTTTTGCGATGCTTTTTGCGATGGGAATACAAAACTCTTTGGTAACAAAAATTTCTCAATCTACCGTCCGTACAACCCATTTAACAGGACTTTTTACTGATTTAGGAATAGAACTGTCGCAATTGTTCTTTTATATAAAACCCGAAGAAAACAAAAAACTAAAAACCAATATTTACCTTCGATTATCGATTATTATTTTCTTTTTTATTGGTTGTATTTCGGGTGGTTTTCTTTTTAATTTATTGGAAATGAAAACACTTTTTGTCGCTGCAACCTTTTTGTTGTTTGCCCTTTTGTATGATTATATCCGAGTGCAATTTTATGTGATCAAACGAAAAACCTTTCGTCAAAAAGACTATTTTAAATAAATAATCGAAATCAAAGTTGCAATTGCAATGAATGTCCAAAGCAAAACACCTTGTGCAAGCGTTTTAAATCCTACTGATTTCAAGACATTTCTATTTAGTCCAGCACCAATCAGAAACAAAGTTATTGTTAAACCTATCTTAGAAGCCGAAACCAAATGTGGGCCTAAAATCTCCATTTCTGGCCAATAAGTATTGGCAATCATCGCCAAAATAAATAATCCAATAAAATAAGGGATTTTTATTTTACCTGATTTATTCTTAAAAATAAATGCCGTAATCAATGCTACAGGAATAATCCATAAGGCACGGGCTAATTTTACGGTTGTTGCTATTTGCAGGGCTTCGGTGCCAAATTTACTCGCTGCTCCAACCACAGAACTCGTGTCATGAATAGCAATGGCACACCATAGTCCGAACTCTCTTTGAGATAAATCCAACCAATGACCTACTGCCGGAAATAAAAACAGCGCTACCGAATTCAAAATAAATATGACTCCTAAAGCTACAGAGGTTTGTTTTTCATTCGATTTGATTACCGGAGCAATAGCTGCGATTGCACTTCCCCCACAAATGGCAGTTCCACAAGAAATCAAGTGAGAAGTTTTTGTATCTGTTTTAAACCATTTGCCAATAAAAGTTCCTAAAATTAAAGTACTCAAAATAGAACCAATTGTAAATAAAAAACCATCTTTTCCGGCAGCTAAAGCACTATTTACATTCATTCCAAAACCCAATCCAACAACTGATATTTGCAATAAAACATTCGTTGCCTTGTGATTGAGATGCAAATAAGGATGCCCAAAAAGATTGGCAACAAGCAAACCTAAAACTAAAGCAATGGGTGGAGTCACAAAAGAGGATGCACATAAAAAAAGCAAAACACCAAAAATAATTTGCTGTGATTTGGCGTTTACACTAAAAAAAATAAAAGATTCTTCTTGAATTGGTTTTTGATGCTTTTCCAATGTAATGTTGTTGAATTAGTACTCTACAAAGGTCATTAGAAAAATCTATTTAAGCCAATCGTAAATTATAATCCGTTATAACTTTAAGTTATA
>NZ_JBWJVK010000067.1:0-7393 GCF_056428945.1 Flavobacterium sp. GNP010
TAGTTCAGATTTTAATACCCTTGACTTTAATGAGCTAAGCTTTTATCATTTAGGAAGAATCGTTAATTACTGTAATCTTCGAAATTCCCTTCCCAATTCGACAATCAATATATTGCAATTCTGGGAACAATTGAACCATGCAGAAATTGACTTGAGTGAGCACATAGCCCATCTTACGAAATGGAAGAAAGAAAATATTGATAAGTTCATTAGTCGTTTGCATTTTAATTTGACAAAGGACGATTTTAAAAATGAAAAAAATCTTTTAAAACTTCAGCATGCCTTTGGTATTTCCTCTGCTATCGGGATGGACATTGATTCATTATTTGATTGGGCCATACCAGTATCCGATTTTGATATCTGCAAAAACATCGCCAACAGCCTGCAAAAAGCGGTTCGTTCGCAGTACAATCAAACTGACTGGGAACAAGTTGTTAAACCGTTGAACGACCTGTTGCGTAACAATCAAAAAAATGCATTAATTGCTTTTCTGCTTCAACAATCGGAATTGAAAGCTGCAGGTGTTGCAGCTGCTGATGGGCTCTTTGAATATTTCCTCATCGATGTACAGATGGATACCTGCATGGAAACATCGCGTATCAAGCAAGCTATTTCTTCGGTTCAGTTATTTATTCAGCGATGTTTCGTTGGGTTGGAAGAAGAGCATAATGGAATTACACCAAATGATTTAAGCAGAGATCGTTGGGAATGGATGCAGCGCTACCGGGTTTGGGAAGCCAATCGAAAAGTTTTTCTATACCCAGAAAACTGGATTGAAAGTAATTTGCGTGATGATAAAAGTCCCTTTTTTAAGGAGCTGGAGAGTGAGCTGCTGCAAAAAGATATCAACAGGGAAAACGTAACCGATGCACTAAAAGCCTACTTGTACAAGCTAGATGAGGTGGCCAATATGGAGGTAATTGGTTTATACATTGAAGGCGAAAAGCTCAACACAGCGGGTTGGAATAAAGGAAGTAAACTACATGTATTTTCCCGAACCCATAGCGCTCCTTATTTTTTTTACTACCGCTATCTTGCGCTTGACGAAATGAATTGGTACCCGTGGGAAAAAGTGCAAGTTGACATACCCTGCTATGATGTACAAAGCACCACAGGACAAATTACTGGCAACGGTTGCTACCTTACACCCGTGGTTTGGAGCGGACGGTTATTAATCTTCTTTCCTCAGTTTGTTAAGAAGACCAAACCGAATCCTCATTCTGCTGCCGGCAATGTTACGGCTCTGGCAAACCAGGATCAAAGCGACTTAAAGCCAATCGAATATTGGGAAATAAAAATGGCCTGGAGCGAATACCGAAATGGAAAATGGACTCAGAAGCAAATAGGCAAAAATATAGATCAAACGAATACCGTTTCTGTAAGTGTCACTATCAATTCTCAGCTCATAGAAACACGAGATCAAGCTAAAGCTAAAGTAACGGCCTTATTACGAGAAAAGATTGAGAAAAAAAGGTCTAGAGATTTTGCTGAGACTGGATGGAGACTTGCAATTGAAGAAGAATACACACAAACTCAACTTCGAAATCTTCGAGAAATATTTGATAAAAAAGAACTTTTATATCAAGAAGTTTTAACAAAAATAGCAACCGCCATGGCAGAAGCGAGAGCTGCAGAAAATGCCATTGAGAATGTCGATTCAGATTCCGTTGAACTTCTTGGCGATATCCATTTATTTGAATTCGTGGCTGTAGGTTCAGACGATGATAGTTTTGTAGCCATAAAAATTATTTATAAAAACAGTGAAGTAGGAATCGCTGAATTTAATGGTAATAGTTTGCAATCGCCCTCTGAAACCTACTCAAGCGATAACGCCTTGATCCCGAATTATTTTCACTATGACGATTCTAGTATTTCATCTCTCCAAACAAGTGGTGATTATGGTTATGTTTTTAATCGTGCTTCAGGATTAGTAAATTTAAATAATAATAAGTTCTATTATCCCTTTACAAGTAACTTGATGGATACTATTAATTCAAGTAAACAAGAAGAATTTTTCAAATTCAACCTTAGTATTGGAATAACGCACGACGCACAAATAGTAGAATCCGATATTGATGATGCTTTTGGAAATAGTCTGGATAGTCGAGGTAATAAAATCTACCACGAACTCAAGCGCCCTTATTCTCTTTACAACTGGGAACTGTTTTTTCATACGCCCATCATGATTGCTGATGCTCTAAGCAAGGCACAGCATTTTGAAGAAGCAATGAAATGGTTTCATTATGTGTTTAATCCAATTGCGGATGGATCTGAAGATAATAGGTTTTGGATGTTCAGGCCTTTTAAAGAAATCAATAGTAAAAATATTCTCGAACAAATATTTAATGGACTTAATGCCAATAAATCAGATGCTGCCATTAATGAATGGCGGAACAATCCTTTCAAGCCGCACCTAGTGGCAAGGAGTCGGCCAGTAGCGTATATGAAATGGATAGTGATGAAATACATTGACAATATTCTTGACTGGGGAGATTATTTGTTCCGTCAGGATACTATCGAAAGTATTAATCAGGCAACACAGATGTATGTTCTTGCGGGAGACATCCTTGGCCGAAAACCCATGATGATTCCTAAACGTGGCGAAGTTAAACCACAGAGTTATCTTTCTTTGCTGAATAAATGGGATGCTTCCAGCAATGCGATAAGTGAACTTGAGGTATCAGCGATTTACAACATACAACCAGTCCAGTATTCAGAAACGAATACTGGCGAGACGGCAACCGTGGGTATCTTTGGATCGGTCAGTACATTGTATTTCTGCATTCCTAATAATCCGAAACTTATTGCATATTGGGATACCGTGGCCGACCGCCTGTTTAAAATAAGACATTGCCAAAACATAGAAGGTGTATTTCGCAAACTGCCTCTATTTGAACCTCCAATTGACCCCGCTTTATTAGTAAAGGCTGCAGCACAAGGGTTAAGCATAGCCAGTGTAGTCAATGATTTAAATACGTCTATGCCGAATTATCGTTTCTATTATTTACTTCAAAAGGCGCTGGAACTGTGCAATGAATTGAAATCACTGGGTGGTGCCATGCTTTCTGCCATCGAGAAAAAAGATAACGAAACGATTTCGCTCATCCGTGCCAAGCACGAAGGAACCATGAACAACCTGATGATGGAAATAAAGAAACTGCAGCTGGAGGAAGCACAAAAAAACATAGAATCACTGTTGCAGAACCGAAAAAGTCCCGAGGCGCGTATGCGTTATTATCTTCAATTAATTGGGGAAACAGACGAATCTAAGGTTCCCGCTATAGACAGTGAGTTTAATGAGTTGTCGAATAGTATTGAAGGACCTTTGGACGAAAGTGGTTTGAAGCTGAGCAAGTATGAAAAAGAGGACCATGACAAATCTCATGCAGCACATTCATGGCAAATGGGAGCCAATATGGTCGAGGGATTAGCGGCTATATTCCATGCCATTCCAAATGCAAAACTTCATGCAAGTCCCTTTGGTGTTGGAGGTTCAGTGGGTTATGGAGGAACTAACCTTGGTAACGCGGCTAATGCTGCCAGTAAAGTAATTCAGATTATTTCATCACAACTTTCCTTTGAAGCGTCAAATGCTGCCAAGAAAGGAGGTTTTCAACGCGCCCTGCAGGATCGTATTTTCCAGGCCAACGCTGCGGGTTTTGAACTAAAACAAATAGACAAGCAAATAACGGCTCAGGAAATCCGCATCAATATTACTAACCAGGAAATTCGGAACCAGCAAAAGCAAATAGATAATGCAAACGAAGTGGAAGAGTTTTTAAAGAACAAGTACACCAATGAAGAACTCTATACCTGGATGCGAGGAAGCTTGAAAACATTATATCGTCAAGTTTATAACTTAGCCTATGATCTGGCTAAAAAAGCAGAGAAGACGTATTGTTTTGAAAGAGGCATCAGTAATGCTAATTTTATTCAGTCAGGTTATTTTGATGCTGGCCGGGAAGGCTTGCTGGCTGGTGAGCAACTCTATGTCAGTTTGAAACAATTGGAAGCCGCTTACCAAGAAAAACGCGGCTATGATTATGAAATCACAAAACACATTTCTCTTCGTCAGTTGGATCCGCTTGCTCTATTGCTGCTTAAGACGACGAATAGTTGCGAATTTAAATTACCAGAAGTCTTGTTTGATGTGGATTTTCCAGGGCATTTTAAACGCAGAATTAAATCAGTTTCAATTTCCATTCCCTGCATTGCCGGACCGTATACTGGTGTGAATGCAACCTTGCGTTTACTCAACAACAAATTCCGAAATAGTGCAATAGCTAGTAATGCTACAAACTACCCTGAAAAAACAGATGTGCTGGATGAGCGATTCATCTCCTTTAATATACCTATCACGGCTATTGCCACTAGCTCCGGACAAAATGATGCAGGGATGTTTGAGCTGAACTTTAAGGACGAACGCTATTTGCCTTTTGAGGGCGCGGGAGTGATAAGCACATGGGGATTGGAACTACCGACCGTAAAGCAGTTTGACTACAACACCATTTCAGATGTGGTTTTACATGTCAAGTATATGGCGTCTGAAGGCGGGAATCAATTAAAGAATTCGGCAGGTGATTCGGTTGTAGGTCAGTTAAATAGCCTCACGAAACAATTAAATGAAACCGGTTTACATATCCCAATCAGCCTGAAACACGACATGCCCAACGAATGGCATCTGTTAAAGCAAAAAGGAACGACCGAAATAAAAATAGACAAATCACGATTGCCTTATTTTGTGCAGTCGCCAACACCAACCATTAGTGCCATGCTCATTTCGAAATCATCCGTTGCTATTAAAGTAAGGAGAATAGCAGATTCTAAGGCATTTGTCTTACCGTTCGTTTCTTTGGGAGATTCAGGATTATGGAAAGCAGATATCAGCAATATTTCATTGGGTACCTCTTTCGTATTATCTGGTGATACAACGCTGCTAAGTAAACTTGATGAGTTGCTTTTAATTGTGAAGGTTACCATGCCAGCTCGGACGTAATATAACATTAAAAATTTAAAAAAAGATAATGCGTAGTAAAAGCTGGTTAAATCGTAGATAAAAGATCAAAAAAAAAAGCTAAAACTTTCGTTTTAACTTTTTTAAAAGTGACCTTGACTGGATTCAAACCAGTAACCTCTTGAGCCGTAATCAAGTGCGCTATTCAGTTGCGCCACAAGGCCATTTGCAAACCGTTATAATAACTTCATTGCGGGTGCAAATATAGGTATAAATGTGTAATTTGCAACTGTAAAATTATAAAAAAATAAAAAAAGATGTCATTAGAAAAGTATATCCGTGATATTCAGGATTTTCCAAAGGAAGGAATTATGTTTAAAGACATAACTCCTTTATTAATTAATGCCGAAGCGAGAAAAAAATGCCTTGATCTTCTGGTTGCTGCAGTATCAAATCAAAGGATTGATAAAGTGATAGGAGTTGAGAGTCGCGGATTTTTCTTTGGCACATTGCTAGCTCAGGAATTGAATGCGGGTTTTATACCGGTTCGAAAGCCGAATAAATTGCCTTACGAAACCATTTCGGCAACTTATGATTTAGAATATGGAACGGATACTTTAGAAATACACGCTGATGCGATTCAAAAAGGAGACCGAATCCTTATACATGATGATGTTTTAGCGACTGGCGGTACTGCCCAAGCAGTATGTGAATTAGTAGAACGACTAGGTGGAGAAATCGTTCAGTGTAATTTTCTGATCGAATTAACTTTTTTAAACGGCAGATCAAAACTAGATGGGAAAGCTATTTTTGCTGCCCTTACGTACTAGCGCAATGCCCTAGTGGTTACATAATATCTAAAACCAATAATTGCCATTTGCCATTTTTTAGCTTTGGCCAAATCCAAGCGCTGTTTGGTGAAACTAGGTAAAAGTATTTTGTTGATTTGAGCTAGAATTTTGAACATACTTTTTTTGTAAAGGTATAAAAAAAGACGGTCATGATAAATGACCGTCTTTGTTGTGTTTTTTTTATTAGTTTTCATTCATTTTTTCGCGGTATTCCTCCATTTGCTTTTCGTAGATTTTCATATTTTTTTCAAAAATTTTCATTTTAGCATCAAAAGGTTTCATCTGTTCGTCAAATTCTGCCATTTTCTTGTCAAACTCTTTCATTTGTGGTGCCATAGCTTCCATTTTTTTATCGAAAGCTTTCATTTTTTGTTCAAATGTCGCCCATTCTTTTTTATCTCCTTTTTCAGGGGAACCTTTTGGTGCTCTCGGCGCAGTTGGGAAATTTGGCGCTTTTGGTGCATTAAAGTTAAAAGTTGGAGGTGTGGGTGGAGTAGGAGGCGTTGGAGGTTGTTGCTGACTTCCTTTATTATTGATGTAGCTTTTAGTCAGTATACGAACCGAATTGTTATTGGACACACCATCTTTTTGTACATCAACAGAGGTTATTTGGTTAGGATTCATAGTTTCAGCTTCGAGAGGGCTAACTTTTTTTCCGTCAATATAATATTCAGTATTTCCGGGAACGCCATTTACCTCTTTAGTTACCTTTGTAACGGAATAAGAATCTTTTGTTTTTTGACGAATACTTACATTGTTTGGATCAATATTATCTAATTCCGAGTCCGTTTTTTCAGTATCAGTATTAAAAATACTCGCACTTCTTGTTGTTTTACCTTTCGTAACAATTCGTATCGTGGATTCGTTATTGTTTTTAATAACATCCATTGTGGCTATATCATCAGGATTTGTGCTGTCTAATTCCTTTTGACTTACTTTTTTACCATCTATAAAAATTTCTGTAGTGTCATCGATACCTTTATTTTTAGTTGAATTTGTAAGCATTGTTTTGATTTTCTTAATGCTATCTTTTTCCACTGTTGTTGTACTGATAACAGAAACCGGAGTGTTGGCTTGAGCCGCCGTAGTTTCTTCTTTCACTTTTTCCTGAGCAACTACTTCAATTTGGAAGCATAGCACAAAAGCCACTAAGGCGGGAAGTACTGTTGCGTACTTCCAAGAATTTCTTTTGTTAGATTGATTTTTGTTTAACATAACGATTCGTTTTTTGATTAATGATTGATAAAAATGATTGGTAATGGCAACACAATTTTCATGTGTTGTTATTTTTAAAAGTGTAAGCTGATACGCTTTTTTGTCGGATAATTTTTTTGTGGCTTCACGGTCAGCAATGAATTCTAAGTTTTGTAAAATAGCATTTTTGTACCACCAGATGAATGGGTTAAACCAAAAGACTGCACAAAAAACTCTAGCAAGTAAGACATCAACAGTATGATTTTGATCGCTATGAATTTTTTCGTGTTCCAGAATACTTTGTAATTCTAAACTGCTATACAGAGACGAATTGTAAACTATTGTATTAAAATATGAAAATGGAGCAATGTTCTCTGTTGTATCAATAAATTTA
>NZ_JBWJVK010000068.1:0-7158 GCF_056428945.1 Flavobacterium sp. GNP010
TTGCCAATATAAGATCTCTTTTCATTTAGCGTAAGAACTTCATATTTTTTATTTATTAAGACTTTTTTGCGGTTGTCTTTTACAATTAATCGAACGTCTTCGTAATATGCATCTCTTTTTTTATCATCAGATAGTGAGGAATTATCCTTATCATTTGCTGGTTGTGCAATTGTTTGGACGCATAAAAATAGTACTAGTCCAGTTAAAAGCGGAATCAAAATGATTTTCTTAGCAATTGCTTTCGAGCTTGATGTGGTTTTTGTCATCATGAGTAAACGTTTTTTAGTTATTAAATAATTCAAATTACTGGCCAAGTAAAAAGTTTGGTTCTCGTTCGCTTTCGATAGTAATAAGGATTGGTAGAACGGAACATTGTTATAGGAGGTCACTACTTTCTCATCGGCAAGAAATTCGTGGTTGAGTTGTATGGCTTTTTTGTAAAAAATAAAAATAGGGTTGAACCAAAAAACGGTTTTCAATAGTTCGATGAATAAAATATCCAACGTGTGTTTTTGAGTCACATGCGTGAGTTCGTGTGTGTACAATTCGGCTTCAATTTGACGGTTGTTGTATTCCGTTTCATTGATGAAAATCGTATTCAGGAAAGTGTGCGACAATGTTTTTTCGGGGACCAAAATCAATTTAGCATTCTTATAATCAATTGGTTCATTTGATCTCATTTTAGACGAAATGGTATTGATATTGCTAATAAAACGTATCGCCAAAATAAGTGTTACTACAGCATACAAACTCCATAATCCTATATCCAAATAGTTTGTTTCCTCCAGTATTACAGCGCTTCCTTGCAGTATCTGGATATTTCCCGCATTGACTGTAGGTTGTGCTATTTCCTGAATGACTTCGATAGTTATAAATGGAATCACCATCGAGAAAACAAGGCTGAACAACAAGTAAAACCTATTGAAAACGTGTATTTTTTCTTTCTCTAAAAACAAATAATACACTGCCAATAGCACCAATAAAGTAATTGTCGATTTGATTAGAAAGTCGCTCATTTTTTCTTTTTTAGAATTTCACTGTCGATTATTTTCTTGAGATCTTCCAATTCCGTTTGAGACAAATTGGTTTCAGGGGTAAAGAAAGAAGCACAAAGGTTTATTTAGTAAGGAAACAAAAATTAGTCTTTTAGCCTATTGATCATCATTATTTAGTTCTGATAGGTCGTGTATTTTTATCTTTACAAATTGTAATTTCTAATTTTTCTCCAGTGAATTTCTGGTGGGAGTTTTTTAAATTTTTATCAAAATAATTATGTGTATAAAAATGATATTGGTAAGGCTGTGGGAATTTCTTGCTTCTTGCATTTTTTGACACACCGCTTCCTTGAAAAAAAGCAATTTCACTAGGCTTAAAATTGATTAGTGATTTATTGGTTTGGTGAACGTCATCTATCCAAATGGCGTATTTCTTAGCATTTTTAAAGTCTTCTAATTCTTGAGTTGTGGGTGATTTTTTTTCAAGAGCATTTGGAACATAGAAAAAAGCTCTTTTCTTGTACTCATCACTTAAATCTTCATATTTCGTATCAATTTTCTTGTTTTTTACAAGGTCGTGAATGACAACTCTAACTCCGGCAAAGTATGAATCTTTTCGGGACTCGCTGGTTGCTATAAGTTTAGTTTTGGTGGTAACTTGTGCAGTATTTTTTATTTGTGCAATAGTTTTGAAACAAAACATGAAAAGTAGTCCTGATAGAACGGGAATCAGAATAATTTTTTTTGCAATTGATTTCGAGCTTGATGTGGTTTTTGTCATCATGAGTAAACGTTTTTTAGTTATTAGATAGTTCAAATTACTGGCCAAGTAAAAAGTTGGGTTCGCGTTTGCCTTTGAGAGCAACAAAGATTGGTAAAACGGAACATTATTATAGGAGTTCACTACTTTCTCATCGGCAAGAAATTCGTGGTTGAGTTGCATGGCTTTTTTGTAAAAAATAAAAATAGGGTTGAACCAAAAAACGGTTTTCAATAGTTCGATGAATAAAATATCCAACGTGTGTTTTTGAGCCACATGCGTAAGTTCGTGAGTGTACAATTCAGCTTCAATTTGACGGTTTTTGTATTCTGTTTCGTTGATGAAAATTGTATTCAGGAACGTGTGCGGCAATGTTTTTTCGGGAACCAAAATCAATTTGGCATTCTTATAATCAATTGGTTCATTTGATCTCATTTTAGACGAAATCTTGATGATATTGCTAATAAAACGTATCGCCAAAATAAGTGTTACTACAGCATACAAACTCCATATTCCTATAACCAAATAGTTTGTTTCCTCCAGTATTACTGCGCTTCCTTGCAGTATTAGGATATTTCCCGGATTGACTGTAGGTTGTGCTATTTCCTGAATGACTTCGATAGTTATGAATGGAAGTGCCATCGAGAAAACAAGACTGAACAACAAGTAAAACCTATTGAAAACGTGTATTTTTTCTTTCTCTAAAAAGAGATAATACACCGCCAGTAGCGCGAATAAAGTAATTGTCGATTTGATTAGAAAGTCGGTCATTTTTTCTTTTTTAGAATTTCACTGTCGATTATATATTTCTTTGCACCTCATTAATAATTACTGGTTTTGTAACTGTGCCTTCTTTTATTGTTTTCTCAATTACTTTGAAAAAAGCTTTTTTGTCTTTATCCTTTAAATGCTTTTCAAAATAAGAGTTGCTAAATAGTAGATAATGATTTAAATTAGTTTCTATAGATTTTCCATTTAAAGTTGGATTGTAATATCTTGAATAGCTTACAATATAATTTGCGTTATATTTTTTTAAATCGATATTGTTGATTTTTTTGCCGTCTAATATTCCTGAAAATCTAGTGTCATTTATCCAGGTTTCAAATTCTTTTTTCGTTGGACTTTTCCTTTTGATTTCCGCTGGAGCATTGCCAATATAAGATCTCTTTTCATTTAGCGTAAGAACTTCATATTTTTTATTTAATAAGACTTTTTTGCGGTTGTCTTTTACAATTAATCTAACGTCTTCGTAATAGGCATCTCTTTTTTTATCCTCAGATAGTGAGGAATTATCCTTGTCATTTGCTGGTTGTGTAATTGTTTGGACGCATAAAAATAGTACTAGTCCAGTAAATAGCGGAATCAAAATGATTTTCTTAGCAATTGATTTCGAGCTTGATGTGGTTTTTGTCATCATGAGTAATCGTTTTTTAGTTATTAGATAATTCAAATTACTGGCCAAGTAAAAAGTTGGGTTATCGCTTGCCTTTGAGAGCAATAAAGATTGGTAGAACGGAACATTGTTATAGGAGGTCACTACTTTCTCATCGGCAAGAAATTCGTGGTTGAGTTGTATGGCTTTTTTGTAAAAAATAAAAATAGGGTTGAACCAAAAAACGGTTTTCAATAGTTCGATGAATAAAATATCCAACGTGTGTTTTTGAGTCACATGCGTGAGTTCGTGTGTGTACAATTCGGCTTCAATTTGACGGTTGTTGTATTCTGTGTCGTTGATGAAAATGGTATTCAGGAAAGTGTGTGGCAATATTTTTTCGGGAACCAAAATCAATTTGGCATTCTTATAATCAATTGGTGTATTCGTCTTCATTTTAGACAAAATGGTGATGATATTACCGAAAAAACGTATCGCCAAAATAAGTGTTACTACAGCATACAAACTCCATATTCCTATAACCAAATAGTTTGTTTCCTCCAGTATTACTGCGCTTCCTTGCAGTATTAGGATATTTCCCGGATTGACTGTAGGTTGTGCTATTTCCTGAATGACTTCGATAGTTATGAATGGAAGTACCATCGAAAAAACAAGGCTGAACAACAAGTAAAATCTATTGAAAACGTGTATTTTTTCTTTTTCCAAAAACAAATAATACACTGCCAATAGCACCAATAAAGTAATTGTCGATTTGATTAGAAAGTCGCTCATTTTTTCTTTTTTAGAATTTCACTGTCGATTATTTTCTTGAGAGCTTCCAATTCCGTTTGAGACAAATTGGTTTCGGTGGTAAAGAAAGATGCGAATTGTGACGCTGAATTATTAAAGAAATTACTAATCAATCCGTTGACGTGTTTCGAGAAATAATCGGTTTTCTTGACCAAAGGATAATATTCCCGAGAGTTTCCAAATTCATTGTAGGCTACAAATTGCTTGTCGATCATTCTTTTTAATAAAGTAGCGATGGTTGTGGTGGCAGGCTTTGGTTTCGGATAGGCTTCAAGCAAGTCTTTCATGAAGGCTTTCTCGAGTTTCCAAAGGTGTTCCATTACTTGTTCTTCGGCGTTCGTGAGTTGTTGCATGTTTATTTAATTTCTATTTCGGAAAATGATTCTCCGTTATTGTATTTCTTTATTGTTATTAATTTTCCATCTTCATTAAAGAAGTTCCAGTCACCAAAATAAAACCAATGCGCGTACTGATCGCTCGTTTCCATTTTTGTTTTTCCTATGGATTGTATTTTTCCATTTTTATGATAAAAAGTAGTGCTGCAAATGTTGTCTTTGTATTTTTCTCTTTTAATGATTTTACCATTTAAGTAATAACTCCATTTTTTTACGGGATCTCCTTTTCTGTATTTTCCAATAGATTTATAATGGGAACTATCCTCTGAGTAATTTTCAATCCATAGTCCTTCCTTAAGTTTGTTTTTCATTTGATTGGTTTTGCAACCAAAGAATAAAAACACCAAGCCGAGTAGAATAACAATTTGTCGCATAAAATGATTTTGTTCTACGAAAATAGAGTTTGCTCTACAAATGTAGAATAAAAAATGAAATAAACAAATTTTTAAGAAAAATAATTTGGTGGTCAAGGATTTACAGTAGCAATTGGAGTAGAAGTACTGTTCGGCTTTGGATGGATTTAACAGTAGACTACATGTAGCCGTAAGAAATTTTCTTATATTTGAACAAGGAAAATCGAAACAGACCATCGAAAATGAATCTAGATTTTGGTATGTTTCAAATAAGTACAAGTTAGCAGTAATTAGCTGTTGGATATTAATCAAATAAAAATCAAAATGAAACGGAAATATTATTTAATCGTTCTAGTTGCGCTATGCTTTTCTACTAATTCATTTGCGCAAACACAGTTAGAAATGAATAGAACAGCTGATGCTAAATACAAAAAAGCTGATGCCGAACTCAATAAAGTGTACAAGCAATTAATTTCAATACTTAATCAAACTGAAAAATTATTATTGATTCAAGCTGAAAAGGATTGGGTTAAATTTAGAGATTCAAGCTGTAAATTTGAATATTCACAATATGAAGGCGGAAGTATAAAACCGCTCATCTATTCAACTTGTTTAGAAGAATTAACAAGGAAAAGAATTTTAGAAATTAAAGCAAGTATAAAGGAAAGAAACAAGAAATAATACCAACCTTTTATGGATTTTAGATTTACAAAATATAGCTTTATTAATGCGCTATGGTCATTGATACCAATTTTTCCAACTTGGACATTGTTTCCTGGTCTTCTCGCGGCAATGGGCTTGGAAAAAATCACTAGTAACTGTGAAACTGGCTATTTAATTGTTCTTTGGTTTTCAGCGGTAGCAGCAATTGGAATGATGGTTTTCTATGGCTATAGGTTGGACAATATTTTGCTAAAGACTGAAAGTGAAGTTAAACGTAATTTTAGATTTTATTCTTTGATCATATATACCTTATCAAATACTGTTTTATTAATTACTTTGCTTGGTGTGGATTTGGCATGTTACGGAGACGGCCAAACCTTGTTAATGTGCATCTTTTCAGGACCACTTGCAAGCTTAGTTCTAATCGCTTTTGGGTTTCTATTGGATTTAAAATAAAGTATTTCCACAATTTTTCTACAACTAAAACTATCTTATCTCCTTTAAGAAATCTAGCAACGAGCAATAGTTTGCGTTAAGGATGGAAGTGGAAATCCTTTTTAGACGCCTTTTCGGCGGATAAAAAAGATTGAGAATGGACAGCCTGACCCGCTATTTTCGGCGGGGAACGCCCAAAAAAAATCCGCCCTGTTTAGAGCGGATTTAGTATTTATGGAAAGGAATTTATTTTGATAACTCCACGAAATATTTATAAAACAACGGAATGGTTTCGATTCCTTTTAGGTAATTGAAGATTCCGAAGTGCTCGTTTGGCGAGTGAATGGCATCGCTGTCGAGACCAAATCCCATGAGGATAGTTTTGCTTTTTAGTTCTTTTTCGAATAACGCTACAATAGGAATACTTCCTCCGGAACGCACTGGAATGGCTGGTGCGCCAAAGGTTTCAGTATACGCCATGTTTGCCGCTTTGTACCCAATGCTGTCTATTGGGGTTACGTAGCCTTGCCCGCCATGATGCGGTTTTACGAGTACGGTTACGCCTGCAGGGGCAATGCTGGTGAAATGTTTGGTGAACAATTCAGTGATGTGCTCCCAATCTTGATTCGGAACCAAACGCATCGAGATTTTGGCGTATGCTTTGCTCGCAATGACAGTTTTTGCGCCTTCTCCGGTGTAGCCGCCCCAGATTCCGTTGACGTCTAGGGTAGGACGGATGGAGTTTCTTTCGTTCGTTACATAACCTTTTTCGCCGTAAATGTCGTTTAAGTCGAGTGCTTTCTTATAGTTTTCAAGGCTAAAAGGCGCTTTGGCCATTTCGGCTCTTTCCTCCGTAGATAGTTCTTCTACATTATCATAGAAACCGGGAATGGTAATGTGGTTGTTTTCATCATGAAGCGAAGCAATCATTTTTGCCAACACATTGATTGGATTGGCAACGGCGCCTCCGTACAATCCCGAATGTAAGTCGCGGTTTGGACCTGTAACTTCTACTTCTACATAGCTTAATCCACGTAAACCAGTGGTGATCGACGGTTGCTGATTCGAAATCATTCCGGTATCTGAAATTAAAATTACATCGTTTTTAAGTTTTTCTTGGTTGCGTTCTACAAACCAGCTCAAACTTTTAGAGCCAATTTCTTCCTCACCTTCAATCATAAACTTGACATTACAAGGCAAAGTGTTGGATTGAACCATATATTCTAATGCTTTTACGTGCATGTACATTTGACCCTTGTCATCACACGATCCACGGGCAAAAATAGCGCCTTCGGGATGAATGTCGGTTTTTTTGATTACTGGTTCAAATGGGGGAGAAGTCCAAAGTTCCAATGGATCTGGTGGTTGTACATCA
>NZ_JBWJVK010000069.1:0-6773 GCF_056428945.1 Flavobacterium sp. GNP010
AATTTTTTATTTTAAGGAATACTCTTTTTTAAAAGTTGTATCGAAATCCCCCATATATATTTCTTCCTGGGGCATTAATTCCAGAAGAAAATGTGCGGTATTGGGTGTCTAAAATATTTTCGACACCTGCAAATAAGGTAGCATTATGATACACTTCAACACTAGTTTTTACGTTGTATGTTTCCCAAGCTGGCATTCCGTTAACCGGTGCGTATTGCAAATTATCTTCACCACTTGAAGAATAATCGCTTCTTTTTTTCTTACCATTGTACAGCAAGTACGCTTCTATGCTTGCCCTAGAGTTCGTATACAGAATACCAATCTTCCCAAAAAAAGGCGCTATATGATCTAATGGAGCTTGTGGTGCACCTTCTTCAACAATTCTACCCAAATTATAATTAAAATTAGCATCGACTTTTACTTTTGATAACACCATCGCACTAAATTTAGTGGACAATCCCGTAATAAAAGCTTTTCCCTTATTTTGATTTGCAAAAACGTTACTTAATGTTCCATCATATAAAATCACGCTTTGCCCCTCATATTGAAATGGAGATGTTGCAATAGCATCATACATTCTGGTATAGAAATACGTGTTTTCAAACTTTATTTTTTTAGAATTAGATTGCATAACAATCCCGATATCAGCAGTAACAGTTTTTTCTGGTTTCAATTTTGAATTAGGAACAATAAGCGTTCCTTTTACTGATTCGAAAACTTTGGCTAAGTCGTCAATGTTTGGAACTCTAAATCCGCTAGATACATTTGCCTTTAAAGCAACATGCTCTGATGTATTTTTAACAATTCCTACAGTACCGCTATACGTGAAATTATTCTGTTCTATTTTCGAAAATGGTAATGAAAAAAAAGAATTATCAGCAATAGTACTTTTTAGAGCGGTATTACCAACACGAGCGCCTAAATTCCAGAATGTGTTGTCGGCTATTTTATCATTATAGGAAATATAGATTTCGTTTCGCAACATAGAATTGTCTCCATTGGGATATCGTGTACTGATTGAATTTTTTGAACCAGTGTTTAAATTAGTAGAATATGCTGAAGAATTCAAGTTTTCATAATACGATTCTAATCCGTAAAACAACTCTCCGCTTTTAAATTTCCTAGCCAAGTCTACCGCAACAGAATACATTTTTACTTCTTCTTCTCTACTTTGTAAATTATAGTTTCCAAACCTTCTGTTGTGCCTGCTTTCCTTTACATTTTGAAAAGCAACAGTTAGTTTCAAGTCGCTAGAAATAAATGCTTTTTTCTTATTCAAGGAATAAATCCCCAATACTCGCTCTTGTGGACCATAATACCATTGCGCATGCCTTAAACCTGTTGAAGGATCCGTTTCTGTCAATCGATCGTAACGAGGAATATCTGTTGATGTCGAAAATTGTAAATTCAAACCATGCTCAAAACCTAAATTTGTTTTATAGCTTAATTTTTGCATGAGATTGTATTGCTTGAATGCTGTGTTTTTTTGAACGTATTTATCTTCATTCGCAACCAACTGATCCAAGCTATTTATTGTCGCAACATAAAATGGGCGTTCTCCAAAAAAATCTTTCTTGTGATTTTTATTTTTTCCCATTTTTAAATCTCCAAAATCATTAAACGAAACTAGAGTCAAAGCAGCAAATTTTTTGGAAGCATAATTCAAATTTAAAGCAATTGATTGCTCTTGATTAATCGTACTGTAACGCATATTAACTGCACCTGTCCATTTGTTTTGGACTTCATCTAAAAATTTTGCTTTTTTGGTAGTCATTGTAATCGCGCCGCCAAGTGCATCGCTACCAAATAATGTAGAAGCAGGACCATAAAAAATACCTACATTATCAAGTAAACTCTCGTCAACTGTAATAACGTTTTGAAGATGTCCAGCTCTAAATATCAAATTATTCATACGAACACCATCCACGAGCAACAAAACCCTACTGGCCTCAAAGCCTCGAATGGAAGGACTCCCGCCACCTTGTTGCGATTTTTGAACAAATAATGAGCCTGAATTAGACAAAACATCTGCGGTACTTTGAAAATTTTGAAAATCCATTTGTGCAGCAGAGATTACTACTACTTGAAATGGCAATGAAACTATTGGTACAGGCACTTTGTACGTCAAGACAACATCAGCAAGCTGGGTAGTATCCCTCTGATTTTGTGCGTATCCGGAAAGCGAGAGCACTAACATGCTAAAAAAGATGAATTTGTTTATCAAACTAAAAAAATGAGTAAAAGATGAAATATCAACTGTTATTACATCCCTGTTCTAATTGCTTCAACAGGATCTAGTTTTGAAGCAGAAATAGCTGGCAATATTCCCGATATTAATCCAATTATTGCGGCTAATCCTGTTCCTAGAATAATATTTCCCGCACTTAAAACAAACTCAAAATCCAATGCATTGGTCAAAATAAGAGAAATAATCCAAACTAGTAAAAGACCAATTATTCCACCAATTACGGACAATATTATAGCTTCAAACAAAAACTGAAACAATATAAATCTGTTTTTGGCACCTAATGATTTTTGAATCCCAATTAAATTTGTTCGCTCTTTCACGGAAACAAACATAATATTGGCAATTCCAAAACCACCAACTAAAAGGGAAAAACCACTAATAATCCAGCCCACCACATTCATTTGACCCAGAATCCCATCTATCAAATCTGTAAATCCAGAAAAAACATTTATAAAAAAATTATCAATTTCTCCAGCTTTCAAACCTCTATACCCTCTTAATTTTTGAGATAATTCACTTTTAAAAGCGTCCATATCTACTCCCTTTTCTGGTTTAATTATTATTGCATTTGTTAAAGAATCATTATTATCTCCATACAATTGACGTACAAAATTGACTGGAATATAAGCGGTCGTATCATTACTATCCCCAAATAAACCAGCTCCTTCTTTTTTCAAAACACCAATTACGGTAAAACGTTTGCCATACAAACGAACATTCTTACCAATGGGTTCCGCACCCTCAAACAATGATTTTGCAATTTCATTTCCTAGAACAATAACTGAACTTCCCGAATTTGCTTCTGATTCATTGTAAAATCTACCAGTTTCAAATTCTAAGCCTTGAATGTCGATAAATTCATGTGATGATGGCACAATATTGATGTCGCTTACCGTTTTAGAATCATATTTTATAGATTCTCTGCGGGTGAATATTTGAAACGCCATTTCATCAGTATTGGTCATAGCGCCTTTTAAATAAGTGTACTCGTCATACTTTATATTTGGAAATTGTTCTCGCTTCCATTGTGGAATTTCGGAGGGTCCAAAAGAAAACTTAATCAAGTAAATCGTGTTTTTATCCAAGCTACTCAAATCTTTAGTAATTTTTCTATCCAAGGAATCTACAGCAGCTAGGACCGCTATAATAGAAAAAATTCCAATCGTAACTCCTAACAAAGAAAGCAAAGTCCTTAACTTATTGTTTCGCAAGGCATTCATAGCAAAACCCAAACTCTCTTTTAACAATCGAAAGTAAACTATCATAAATTATTTTTTATATTAAAGTAAAATTCAATAAATAGGATTCAATATCCTAATGGAAAATGTATTCGTTGCTGACCGAGTCAATTATTATATCTTTACTCAAAAATAGGGATGAAAAATCACTATTATCTCATTTTCAAATGGCTTTATTTTCACATTAAAAAACTATTTTTGCATTTTATAACTATAACTACATAATGAACACAACAAAAAAAATTCAATCGGCATTAATCTCTGTCTTTTCAAAAGAAGGATTAGAACCTATAGTAAGACAACTAAACAGTCAAAATGTTACACTTTATTCTACAGGAGGAACAGAGGATTTTATAAAAAATTTAGGAATTCCTGTAATTCCTGTCGAAGACGTCACTTCTTACCCTTCTATTTTAGGCGGTAGAGTAAAAACATTACACCCAAAAGTTTTTGGAGGAATACTAAACCGCCAAGACAACGAGAGTGATGTGCAGCAAATGATCGAATTCGACATTCCACAAATTGACTTAGTAATTGTTGACTTGTACCCCTTTGAAAAAACAGTTGCCTCAGGCGCTAGCGAAGCTGATATTATTGAAAAAATCGATATTGGAGGTATTTCTTTAATTCGCGCTGCTGCAAAAAACTTCAAGGACACTGTAATTGTAGCTTCGGTAGATCAATACGGCTTGCTTTTAGATTTAATTACAACCCAAAACGGAGCCACAACACTAGAAAATAGAAAATTATTGGCTACTAAAGCATTTCATGTTTCTTCTCATTATGACGCTGCCATTTTTAACTACTTCAATACTGACGAAACAATTTACAAAGAAAGTATTGCTGATGGTCAAGTTCTAAGATATGGTGAAAATCCACATCAAAAAGGCTTTTTCTTTGGTGATTTTGATGCCATGTTTAAAAAAATTCATGGAAAAGAATTGTCGTATAACAATTTACTTGATGTAGATGCTGCGGTAAATTTAATTTCCGAATTCAAAAATGATGGCCCAACTTTTGCCATTTTAAAACACAACAACGCTTGCGGTTTGGCTACCAGAACTTCAATTAGCGAAGCCTATGCTGCGGCTTTAGCGTGCGATCCTACATCTGCTTTTGGGGGAGTTTTGATTTCAAATACAACAATTGATGTTACTACTGCAGCAGAAATAAATAAATTATTTTGCGAAGTGGTAATTGCTCCCAACTATGATGAAGAGGCCATAGTTATTTTACAAGAAAAGAAAAACCGAATAATTTTGGTTCAAAATGAAGTAGCATTACCACAAAAACAAGTTCGTACGTGCTTAAACGGAATTTTAGTTCAGGACAGAAACAACAGTACTGACAATAAACGAGACTTAAAAACCGTTACAGTAACAGAACCTACTGAACAGGAAATCCAGGATTTAATTTTCGCCTCTAAAATCTGTAAAAACACCAAATCTAACACGATTGTTTTTGCAAAAAACGGGACTCTTATTGCCTCTGGAACAGGACAAACATCACGAGTTGATGCGTTACAACAAGCCATAGAAAAAGCGAAAAATTTTCATTTTGACTTGCAGGGTGCTGTAATGGCAAGCGATGCATTTTTCCCTTTTCCTGATTGCGTAGAACTCGCCAAAGAAGCAGGTATAACAGCTGTAATTCAGCCTGGAGGTTCCATAAAAGACGAATTAAGTATTAATTACTGCAACGAAAATAAAGTTGCAATGGTATTTACAGGAACTCGTCATTTTAAACATTAATTTGTTTAACTTTGCTCGTCACAATTTTATAACTTTTAACCCTTAAAAAACTTATGGGATTTTTTGATTTCATGACCGAGGATATCGCGATAGACCTTGGTACCGCTAATACTTTAATCATACATAATGATAAAGTTGTAATAGACAGCCCTTCGATAGTTGCTCGTGATAGAATTTCAGGCAAAATTATCGCTGTTGGTAAAGAGGCCAACATGATGCAGGGAAAAACACATGAAAACATTAAAACGATAAGACCTTTGAAAGATGGTGTAATTGCTGATTTTGATGCTTCAGAAAAAATGATTAGTATGTTCATAAAGAGCATACCCGCATTAAAAAAGAGAATGTTTACTCCCGCTTTACGAATGGTAGTTTGTATTCCTTCAGGAATTACTGAAGTGGAGATGAGAGCTGTAAAAGAATCTTGTGAAAGAGTAAATGGTAAAGAAGTATATTTGATTCACGAACCAATGGCAGCCGCTATTGGAATTGGCATTGACATCATGCAACCTAAAGGAAACATGATTGTTGATATTGGTGGTGGAACAACCGAAATTGCAGTAATTGCCTTGGGTGGAATTGTATGTGACAAATCTGTAAAAATTGCTGGTGATGTTTTTACCAATGATATCGTATATTACATGCGTACACAACACAATCTTTTTGTTGGAGAAAGTACCGCTGAAAAAATAAAAATTCAAATTGGTGCCGCTATCGAAGATCTAGAAACTCCTCCAGAGGATATGTCTGTTCAAGGTAGAGATTTACTTACTGGTAAACCAAAACAGGTTGAAGTTTCTTATAGAGAAATTGCAAAGGCATTAGACAAATCCATTCAAAGGATTGAGGATGCTGTCATGGAAACTTTATCTCAAACACCACCAGAATTAGCCGCCGACATCTACAATACAGGAATCTACCTTGCCGGTGGAGGATCTATGTTGAGAGGTCTTGACAAAAGAATTTCACAAAAAACGGACTTGCCTGTTTACATTGCTGAAGATCCA
The DNA here is from genome assembly GCF_056428945.1 of Flavobacterium sp. GNP010. Lineage (NCBI taxonomy): Bacteria > Pseudomonadati > Bacteroidota > Flavobacteriia > Flavobacteriales > Flavobacteriaceae > Flavobacterium > Flavobacterium sp. GNP010. The sequence goes on from NZ_JBWJVK010000069.1 coordinate 6,245, forward strand.
TTACGAGCAGTTGTAAGAGGAACTGGAATGGCTCTAAAAAACATTACAAAATTTAAGAGCATTCTAATTAAGTAATTTTTAGGTATTCCTTTCTTACTTTAAGAAGTACGTTATTTTTAGACTTATAAAATACATTCAGTTATTTACATTATACCGCTAAGAAATGCAGCAAATATTTAATTTTATTTTTAAAAACAGTAATCGGTTACTGTTTTTGCTGCTTTTGGGTGTTTCGTTAACCCTCACCATTCAATCCCATTCTTTCCACAGGAGCAAAATCATCAGCTCTGCAAATTTTTTAAGTGGCGGAGTTTATGAAAGGGTGAATGTTCTAAACGAGTATTTAAATTTAAAAACACAAAATGATGCTCTTGCTCTTGAAAACGCACAGCTGAAAAATCTTTTATTTAATCGTAAAGACACCACTTTAGTACAGAAATTAGACAGTATCAAGGGTGTTAAACCAAGTGATATTGTAGTGTCAAAAGTGATACACAACTCCTATAATGTACATGAAAATTATCTAACT
>NZ_JBWJVK010000070.1:0-6405 GCF_056428945.1 Flavobacterium sp. GNP010
TTTTTTTTTTTTTTTTTTTTTTTTTTTTTTTTTTTTTTTTTTTTTTTTTTATTTTGTATTTAAATGCAGTAAATTAGCTCTTACTCCACTCTGCAATACTGTCTTTATTCATTTTTACATAATCTTGGTTTTTTGCAATCTCAGCTGCTGCAAGTGATAATTTTGCTGTTTCAATTGCTCCTTTTTTATCTCCTAATTTAGCTTGAATTAAGGATTTCAATCTGTTGTACCAAAACGGTTTTTCTTTTGTCATGTCCAGTGCTTTGTTTACGTAAACTAATGCTTTAGCATTGTCACCATTAGACTGGAATAAAAACTGAGCCGATGAAAAATAATCTGCTGCACCCGGCCCAGCAAGTACTTTATCAATGTTTGCAGTTGCTTTTTGTTGCGTTGGTACTTCAAATTTTAAGGCAGCATAAGAGTTCTCCCAATACATTTCTAAAAAAGCAAAGTTATTGTCTAAACCACTAACTCCCATGGTAAAAGTTTCAACACTTTTATTTACAGTTTCTGGTTTAACGGTAGCTCTAAGTGCTACATTTTCTTCTTTCCACTCCTCTGGATTCCCCCAGTTATCAGTAGTCTTGTAGAAAATGATTTCCCAACTTTCTATTTTTGGATTCGTATACAACGAATATTTTCCTTTTTTTAATGTTTTACCATCAATAATTACATCATCACTAAAGGATACCGTTGTATTTTCGTTCGCTCCCGTTCTCCAAACTTTTCCAAAAGGAATCAAATTACCAAAAACGACTCTGCCTCTTGCGCTTGGTCTGGAATAAACGATTTCTACATCTGTCAAACCTACAGTTTGCATGATAGTAGATTTTGGACTAGACTGAGGTGTTTTTACTTGAGCCTCGATAGTAAAGTTTGCTATAATGATAGCCAATACAAGGATTATTTTTTTCATACTTTAATTTTTTTGAACTTCAAATTTACAAATTCAACAGCTTTAAAATGTTAATTATTTCTTAATTTAGAATCCAAATTCCGAACAAGATCAAAGTCCAATTCGTTAAAATGGTTGATAATGACATCTGCTTTAGACAAATCTTGTGCTTCTGAATGAATACTGTTGTATCCTACACACAAAATACCCGCTGCTTTGGCTGCTTTGACGCCATTAGTACTATCTTCAATCACAATGCAACTCTTTTTTGGTGCAATCGAAAGACTTGCTGCGTGTTCAAAAATTGCAGGATGTGGTTTTGATTGTGGAAAATCCTCTCCACTTATTTTATGAGAAAAATAATTGTGTAAGTTGAACCTGTTAAACACACGCTCAATCGTAACTTTGGATGCCGAAGAAGCCAAAATCAATTGCATTCCGTTTTGGTGTAATTCTTTGATGAGATTTTCAACTCCCTCTAGTAATTCTAAATCAGCTTTACTATCAAAAGCATCATTAAAGATGTTTCGTTTTCTTTGTATTAAATCTTCTACTTCGTGCTCGATTACAAACAACTCTTTTAATTTTTGAAATGTATTGCGAGTAGAAAAACCCGTAAATGAAGTGTACATTGCCTCCGTTACAGCGATATTTAATTCCTCAAATTGCTTGAAGTAAGCATAGCGATGTACAGGTTCTGTATCGACAATTACACCATCCATATCAAAAATTACCGTTTGTATCATTTATTTTAGTTATTAGATTTCTTAGATTACTCCGATTCTTAATCCTAGGCACTGAACACTATTTCTTAAGTAAATACCGAATCACAGTTTCTGCAGCGTACAAACCAAATAATCCTGGCATATAACTGTTTGTTCCGTAAAATGATTTCTTAAAATTTGATCCATCGGTCATTCTTAAACTGGATTCATCCTGAATTTCAGAAGAAAAAACCACCTTTAGTTTATCTATTTTAACTTCTTTTAATCGTCTTCTGATCGTTTTTGCAAAAAAACAATTCACCGTATTTGTAATATCAGTCACTTTTACTTTAGAAGCTTCCATTTTACCTCCTGCACCCATACTACTTATGATTTTTACTCTTTTGCGTTTAGCTGCAATAATCAAATTTAATTTGGGAGTCACACTGTCAATGCAATCTAATACATAATCAAATTCTTCAGAAACTATTTCAAAAGCGCGCTCCGGAGATAAAAATTCTTGTACGCGAGTTAACTTCAATTCAGGATTAATATCCATCAATCGATCACCAACTACCGTTATTTTAGGTTGTCCTACCGTAGAATGTAAAGCAGGTAATTGTCGGTTAATATTCGTAATGTCTACTACGTCCCCATCAACAATTGTCATGGTTCCTATTCCTGCACGTGCTAAAAATTCAGCTGCAAAAGAACCAACGCCACCTAATCCTACTACTAATACATTTGCATTTTGCAAATTGGTTAAACCTTCTTTTTTGAATAGAAGTTCTGCTCTTTCTGTCCATTCTGCCATTATTCTCTTTTTTTAATTTTAGTATTAATAGGGTACTCTAATATTTCTACAATTCCTTAAAAAACACTTTGTGAAAATTGTGTTTTATGAGTTCCTGCATTTCCAAGATTGAAATTCCTTTGTATGTTGCTGCCAATTCATACACTGCTCCAATGTTTTCTGAAATTGTATCGGTTTCAAGAAAAATTTTATCATCTGGAATACTCTTGAAAACGGATTCTAATTCGGGATTCAAAAGCAAATATTTCCCAAAGGAGATATAAAATCCATTGCTTATTAATTGTTTGGCGAGTTGTTCACTTTTTGAAAATCCATGAACGATCATAGGAACAGTGATGTTCAATTTTTTCTTTGTTGCAATTAATTCATCAAAAGATGCTACACAGTGCAACACCACTGGTTTATTATATTTTTGTGCCAAAACCAACTGTTTTTCGAAAACCAACTGTTGCAATTCGATCGGAATTGCAATGCGTTTATCCAACCCGCATTCACCAACCGCGAGACAAGTTGGTTCTTGCAGTTTTGTTTCTAATATATCTAAATCCGATGCTAAACGTTCCTCGACAATAAACCAAGGATGAATACCAATAGAATATACTAGAATACTAGCATCAAAATCCTGTGGATATTGATTGACTAATTCGACAACATTTTCTTGCTGCGTGGCTGTATGTATATGTAAGTTGTAAAATTTCATTTAATCATGAAACTTTTTAACGCCCGCCTCTATGGCGATATCCAAATCATTTTTTAGAGGTACTTTTGGACAAGAATACTGCGAATTGTATGCACAATACGGGTTATAGGCCGTATTAAAATCAATGGTTATTGTATTTCCTGTTGGAACGCGCAAATCGATATATCGTCCACCAATATAACTTTCATTGCCCGAAGTGGCATCTGAAAAGGGTAAAAACAAATAATTCTTGTACTCCTCTTTTTTTGAAAGTTCGATATTGCGATACACATTTAGTTTAAAACTCCTTCCTTTCATGATAAATGAAAGTTCTCCATATTTTACATACAGCGGCTTTCTGTCAGTAGTAGTTTTCATTTCAAAAGGTTGTTCCTTTTCTGTTTTAACTAAAGTAGCTGTGACAAAAAAAGATTTATTGGCAGGATAAAAAGCTAAAGACTTAAATGTTGCACGATCTTCGGGTGTTAGCGGACTCTTTTTTGCATCAGCGAATTCCTTATTCATCTTATTTTGAAATTGAACAACTGCTGCCGATTTAAATGCATTTTGACTGTAGGCCAAAGCCAACTGCATAAAAAAGAAAAAAAGTACTTTGGTTTTCATATTTCAATTTTATGCAAAATTAGTCTAAATGTTGCAAGTTGCCAAGTGTAATTTTGCAACATACGACCTTAAGATGTTAAACTCTAGCCCAGATAGCAGTGAAAATCCTTGTATTTTTTTTCTTTAAAAAAATAGAAGATTGTAACGAATAGCTGGAAAAAGCTCCTAAAAAACATTGTAAATTTGTACAATAGAAATAATACATATGCTCGCAAACGCTTTACAACGCTACATAAATAATTTTAGGGGTTTTACCAGAGAAGTTTGGATATTGACACTTATCACTTTCATTAACCGCGCTGGCACGATGGTGTTGCCATTTTTATCCAAGTACTTAAAGGAAGACTTGAATTTTTCCTACGCACAAGTTGGTTGGATTATGGTCGCTTTTGGTTTTGGTTCTATGCTAGGATCTTGGCTGGGCGGTAAATTATCTGATAAAATTGGGTTTTATAAAATCATGGTTTTTAGTTTATTTACCAGCGGACTACTGTTCTTCGCGATTCAATACATACGCACATTTTGGGGATTGTGCATCGGAATGTTTGTCATTATGACTATTGCCGATATGTTTCGTCCCGCTATGTTTGTGTCTCTAGGCACGTATGCAAAGCCCGAAAATCGTACCCGAGCCTTAACATTAGTGCGGCTTGCGGTTAATTTAGGATTTACTGCCGGACCCGCTTTAGGAGGTTTGATTATTATGAATTTAGGCTATAGCGGTTTGTTTTGGGTTGATGGAAGCTCGTGCATCATCTCGATTTTGATTTTTACATTGCTTGTTAAAGAACGTAAAAAACCAGCCGATTTGAATACGGCGAGCCACGAAACCGAGATACCAGCCTCCGTTTTAAAGGATAAAATATTTTGGATTTTTCTTTTTGTGTGCTTTGTCACGGCTATGCTGTTTTTCCAACTTTTCACTACTTTACCGCTCTACCACAATGAAAAATTTGGCTTAACTGAATTTCAAAGCGGCCTTTTATTGTCGTTGAACGGACTTTTAATTTTCTTTTTAGAAATGCCAATTGTTAGTATTAGCCAAAGAAAAGGCTTTGATAAACTCAAAATAATTCTTTGGGGATCTTTATTAATGTCGATTAGTTTTTATGTTTTACTCATAAATATTTGGGCAGGTGTATTAGTGATCAGTATTATTTTCATCACATTTGGCGAAATGTTTATTTTTCCGTTTTCGAATTCATTTGCACTAAGCAGGGCTCCAAAAGGGCATGAAGGCCGCTACATGGCTTTGTTTACTATGAGTTTCAGTTTAGCACACATTGCCAGCTCTAAAACTGGTTTAGAAATAATTGACCAATATGGCTATCAAGCCAACTGGTTTGTCATGGGAACGCTAGGAATATTAGCCGTTGGAGGGTGTATCTGGTTACAAAAACTAGTTCAACAAGAAAAGCAATAATTTTTTTTGGGCGTGACCACATTTCAAAAAGGGGCAAATCAACATGCAGGTTCCATTGCCCCTTTTAGCAATGTGGTCGGGCTATCCGCTGTATCTTTTATAAAATCCTTAAAACAGGATTTTATAAAAGGATGCCGCTACTATCCCTCACGGAACAGCGTTTTCATCAATCAAGGGTACCTTGAACTCACATTTTTATATTGAAAATCGTTTTATTAAATCCTTGTACTTCTTTCTAGCATAATCTTTACTAAACTTTGCTTCTCAACAAAAAAAGCAATACAAAAAATAGTAAGTTATTTGTAATCAATAATTTAAACTAAATAATAAATTTAAAAACTAAAAATTTAGTTAAATAACTATAAAAATAGTTTGTAAACTATAAATATAGTTGTATGTTTGATTCAAATAATAAAATCATGCAAAAACTGACTAATAAAGAAGAGGAAATAATGCATATTTTATGGAAGCTCAAAAAAGCATTCGTAAAAGAAATCATGGCAGAAATCACCGAAGAACAACCGCATTACAACACGCTTTCTACCATTGTTCGCAATCTGGAAGAAAAGGGTTTTGCATCGCACAATGCTTTCGGAAACACACACCAATACTATCCTATCGTAAGTTTAGAAGAGTATAGAAAGCGCTTCATGAATACCGCTATCGATAATTACTTTAATAGTTCTTATAAAAATATGGTGTCGCATTTTGCCAAAGAAGAGAAAATTTCTGCAGCTGAATTGCGAGAAATTCTGGCCATGATTGAAAAACAAGAGTAAAATAACCCAATTATTTTAATCAAAACACTATAAACCAAAAATCGTTATGGAAGCACTCTATCTTTACCTGCTTAAATCCAGTAGTTTACTTGCATTGTTTTTTATAGCGTATCATTTTTTGTTGCGTAAAGAAACTTTTTTTACAAATAATAGATGGTTTCTTTTGCTCGGACTTGTTACTGCTGCCATATTACCTTTAGTGGTTTATACCAAAATAATTTGGGTAGAACCAACAACTATAAATTATGACTGGTCAACCTTACATGTGCGAACAGTCACTGAAAAAAATTACACTAAAGAGTATATCTATTTAGGATTAGCGTTGAGTTATTGTCTGGGTACATTAGGCTTCTTAACTAAATTTGGATTTGATTTTTATAACCTTTTAAAGATTTTTAAAGGAAAAACAATAGCACGTCAAGCAGATTTTAAATTTATTGATACAACAGAGAACATTGCTCCATTTTCATATTTTAATACAATA
>NZ_JBWJVK010000071.1:0-6353 GCF_056428945.1 Flavobacterium sp. GNP010
TCATAATCTGATTTTGAATTAAAATAATTCTCAGAGTCAATAGAATATTCTATTGGTCGATCAACAAAATCATCACTGCATGAAACTGCTACTGTAGAGAAAATTGTTGTTACTATCAGGATAATAAATATATATTTTTTCATTTTAAATCGAATTAAAAATTAATGTTTAAACCCAATAAGTAGGTTCTAGGAATTGGATAAAAACCATAATCTATTCCACCTCCAATTGGGGCTCCGTTAGAGGCACCTGGATCGAAACCTTTGTATTTTGTGAACGTGTATAAGTTGTTTACACCCGCATATAAACGTATTTTGGTAATACCAACCTTTTCTGAATATTTAGGATTAAGTGCATAGCCTAATTGCATGTTTTGAATGCGTAAATAAGAAGCATCTTCAACAAAATAACTGGAGAAAGTAGAATTTCCTGAAGCACTTGTTGTAACTCTTGGGGTACTATTGGTGCTACCTTCACCCGTCCATCGATCTAACACATAATTTAGTCGGTTAACATCTGTAAGGTTTCGTTCATAATTTCGAACCATATCATTGCCTACAGAAGCAAATGTGTAAATTGCAAAATCAAAGTTTTTATAATTCATTTGTAAATTGAAACCCATTGTAGCTTCAGGGATTGGATCTCCGATGTTAGTTCTATCACTTGAATTAATAATACCATCTCCATTTACGTCTACAAAACGAAGATCACCAGGATTTGCCTCTGCACCCAAAGACAACTGTGAAGGATGTGCAGCCACTTCAGCCTGATTTTGGAAAATTCCATTAGTTTTTAAACCGTAAAAATATCCCATTGGATGTCCTACTTCCATCCTTGCAGGAGCTTGCTGGCCAACACTAAATGCACCACCTTCAATGTATCCAGTTCCGTTATTAACTTCTAAAACTTCATTTTTAAGAAAAGTTACGTTATACCCTACGCTCAGGGAAAAATTATCTGAAAATTTATTTTTATAATCGATTGCAAATTCCAGTCCTGAATTTCTGACAGTTCCTGCATTGATTGTTGGAGCACCAGCGCCAGGAGCTGCAGTCCCATTGATACCTGAAACAGGTATATTGGAGATTAATAAGTCCGCACGTGTATCGATGAAATAATCGGCTACTATCGAAACTTTATTTTGACTTAATTTCAAATCCAATCCTACATCAAACTTACGAGCTTCTTCCCATTTTAAATTAGCATTAGGAATTTGCCCCGTTGCTAATCCGTTGACTAAAGCCCCATCAAACACATAAGTAGCTTCGCCATTAAGCTGCGAACGGAAACCATTAGGTGGAATTTGATCATTCCCTAGCGTTCCATAACTACCTCTTAATTTCATAAAGTTTATCACTTTATCTGAGCCAAAAAATCCTTCATCTGACACAACCCAACCCGCGGTGAAGGATGGAAAATAACCCACTTTGTTACCGGGTCCAAATCTTGTCGAAGCATCACGGCGAATCATGGCAGAAAAAAGATACTTCCCTTTATAATCATATTGACCTCTTGCGAAGTAGGACAATCTTCGATCATCATAATTGTAAGAACCTGTTGGTGCCGTTTCAGAAATACCTCGTGTTAATGCAATATCTGCAAATTCCCAGGAATTATAGGGAACATCAAATCCAGTTGCAAATAATCCATTTCCGAATGTTTTAAATATCGTATTACCAATTGTAGCTACAACATTATGATTTTCAGCAATCTTCTTAGTATATGTTCCAAACAAATCAAAAGAGTAGTCATTATCATTGATAGCGCTTTGGGAAACTGAACTTCTCAAGACATCAAATACTTTATCGGAAGGATTTATCCAATACAAAATTTGCTTGGCAAACGATTTCGACTCGCTGTTTGAAGTATTAAAACCAATAGAACTTGAAATCGTAAAATCTTTGAAAACTTTGTAATCTAATCCAAAATTACCATTGATTTTCTTAAAGTTATAGTCATTATAAGTATTAGCGATTTGTGCCAATGGATTTATAATTTCAATTCCTAAACCAGTATTTGTAGGCACTTTTGTAAAATCACCATTCGCATCATAAGGAGTTAATGTTGCAGGCGTATTCAAAGCATTGAACAAAACAGAACCTAAACCACTTTCATTTAATGATTTTCTATTAAAATACGTATAAATTACGTTTGTTTTTAATTTAAGTCTTTCAGTAACATCAGCACCAAGTGAAACCCTTGCCGTATTTCTCAAAAATCCAGATTTATCACGTCCAATAATTCCTTCTTGATCTAAATGCGAACCACTCACCGCGTAGGTAATTTTATCAGATCCACCAGAAAAAGAAATGTCATGATTGATAATAGGTACACTGGTACTAAAAACTTCATTTTGCCAATTTGTTCCTTTACCTAAACCAGAAACATTAGGAAATGGTATAGCATTGCCGCCATTTGCATAACTTTCATTTAACAATAAGGCGTATTCAGTAGCATTAAGCATTGGTAAGGTTCTTGACGTTTCCTGAAAACCGGAATATGTATTATAACTTATTTTTGATTTGGAGTTTTTCTTTCCTGATTTAGTTGTGATAAGGATAATTCCGTTAGCACCAATTGTACCATATATAGCAGCTTGTGCATCTTTCAAAACAGTGATGGACTCAACATCATTTGGATTCAGTAATCCAAGTTCTCCAATATAGCCATCAATAATCGTTGTAGGTCTGTTTTCACCATTAGTCGCTATACCCCTAATACGAATATCCAAAGAGGCACCCGGAGCACCCGACGTAGTTGTAACATTTACTCCGGAAACTGTTCCTTGAAGTGCCTGTTCAATTTTCACTGGTTTTAAAGCTTCAATTGTTTTGCTATCTACTACAGACACAGCACCAGTTACTTCCCGTTTTCTTTGGGTTCCGTATCCAATAACTACTACTTCATCCAATACTTTCGAATCTTCTACTAACACAATAGAAAGTGCACTATTACTAGAGATTACTTTATACTCTAAATTTTTATATCCTAGGTACGTAAATACTAATGTTGCGCCAGAGGAAATCCCTTTGAGAGAAAAACGGCCGTCGTAATCGGTTGCGGTTCCCTTAGTTGTATTTTTAACTTGAATATTTACTCCAGGTATTGGTAAACCTGAACCCGTTTCTTTGACAACTCCTCCTACATCAAATCCTTGGGCAAAACCAAAAGAGGATAGAAATAGAAAAAGGATTAGTAGATAGTTTGACTTCATAATTTATTTTTTTTGTGAATTATAAAATTAAACGGAACAACTAACAATAAATCAAAAAGAACCTCAACAAAAAACATACAATGCAAAAAATTAAGCATTTAATTTACAATAGTTAAAAAAGTAATGTATTATAAGACTAAAATCCGCATTCCTAATCTTTATAAAAATAAAAAAACCACAACAATAACGTTAATGTTGTGGCAATGTATAGTTAATTAGTGTAAAAACAGGAACACCTATACGGCTAAAATGTACTCAACAAGTCCTTGTTCGTGTGATAATTCCATTTTTTTACGCAAACGATATCTTTTTATTTCAACACTTCTAACAGAGATATTGAGCAAAGGTGCTACTTCCTTCGACGAAAGGTTCAGTCTAAGGTAGGCGCATAATCTCAAATCATTTGGTGTTAAAGAAGGATGCGCTGCTTTAATTTTTTTAAGAAAATCTTTATCGGCATTGTCAAAAGCTTCTTTGAAAACGCTCCAACTGTCTCCTTCGGTTATGTTTTTGTTAATGGTCGAAATTACAGATTTTATACTCCTGTTGCCATCATCCGGATTTTTCTTTAAATCGGCTTTGATGAATGCCAGTAACTCATTTTTACTATTTAAACTCATTGTAGAAACAGCTAATTCTCTATTTTTGGTATCCACATCAAGGGAAAGTTGTTCGTTTCGAATACGCATTAACTCTTGCTCGTTTTCAAGCTCCTTAATTTCTAATAAAAGGTTATTCTCTTCTATCAATTTTTCTTCTTGCTTTTGGTAATATCGTTTGTAAGCCTTGTGAATGAATCGAGCCATTATTACAAATAAAATCAGATAAATAAGCAATGCAAAATTAGTTAGATACCACGGTTTTTCTACAACGAAGGAATACGTTGCTGCATCCTCTAATGTTGAATTTGCAAATTTAGCTCTTACTTTAAATGTGTAGTTTCCTGGCGGTAAATTTTTGAAGCTTACTGAATTTTTAGCGTTCCATTCACTCCAATCGTTCTGAAATCCCTCTAGCAGATATTGAAATTCAGCATTGATATATTTATTATATTCTGGAACTGTATACGTAATAGTAATATTATTTTCATCGTATTTAAAACTTCCTTCTTCCGTCATGGAACGGTTTTTTAAACTTTCATTTAGTTTATTTGTAGTAATGCCTGCTATAGTAATATTTTGATTTTTAAAACTCAGTTCATTAAGATTTAAAATATAATACCCATCAGTAGTACCTATTAGATAATTGGAATTTGAAATTTGTGTTATATTTTCGTACCCTAACATCGAGTTGGTCAAGGACGCTGGAATAGGGATAACATTTTGCTTTAATTGATTACTCAATTTACTTAAGGAAAAGTAATGAATGTAATTTTTTGAAAACAACCATATTTTATTCGAATTATCGACAATTAACTTCCCTGATGTATATTCATCTTTTTCAAAGACAGCACTTAAAATGACATCTTTACTGAATTTTTTTGATTTTTCATTTAGCTTAAAAATACCTTCTTTATTCGCGTAATAAATGGTATTATTAAATTTTGTCAAACTCGCATTTTTACCTTTTTTTGGAATATTGTATGTAACAAAAGGCTTTGTCTTAGTTAATTTATTGTCTAACTCAAGTCTATAAACCCCCTTGTATTCATGACTTACAAAAACATTTAAATTATTCATGATTTCAAAATATTTTGAAGAATAATCAAATCCAGCTATTTTGTTTCTAAAAGTCCATTGGTTATTTATTTTAGAAAGCACTGAAAGTCCATAATAATTCCCTTGAAGTAGTAATCCTCTTTGATTGGGAACGGTCTCAAATTTCCACGTTCCTGAAGCTGAAAATATATTTTTTGCAACGGCGTTTTCAATTACAAAAGTCCCCGAATCATGACCGCAAAAAAGTGTTCCATCCTGTTCAAACAAAGACCAAACCTGACCTTTGGTTCCACTTATAAACTTAAATTCATCAGAAGTTTGGTATTTTTTATAAAATAAACCTTGATTGGTTCCTACGTATAAATTGCCGTTGTAGAGTTTTGAGGTGTAAACAGTCCCCAAAATTCCCGTATCGTCAACAAAATTTTGAATGGGAGATTGTAGATTGATGCAGTTTATACCATTGTCTAATCCTACCCATAAGTTTTTATCAACATCTTCGTATAAGGAGAGCGCTGTATTATTGCTCAATCCTTTGTTTTGTGTAATGTGATATTTAATTTTTCCACTATTGCTCAAAATAAAAATCCCATCTGAAACTGTCCCTAATGCAAAACTGCCATCCGAAAGCAATTGACTGCTATAAACACTACTTGAGGCTAATTTAGTATCAATTTCAGTACTGAATTTAGTCAAAACAGTTCCAATCAATTTGTAAAAACCATTTAGCTGCGTTTGAATTAAAAGTCCTTCATCGATACTAAAAATATTTACAATCTTATTGTTTTGCAAAACGGGATTGTCAGAAACCAGGCGTCCTTTGCCACTTTCAATTTCAAAAAGGCCTTCTTTGATACTCTGAAAATAGATCGCATTTTTGGTTCGGAACGACTTTGTAATATTATTTTTAGAAGCAATAATTTGAAAACCTCCCGTTTTAGTGTCATAAATATAAATGCGACTCAAGGATTGAAAAACAACCCATTGATCGTAATTCAATATGTTCCAAAATTGCTCATCATCAAGAATTCTATTTTTAATAGTCTGACTCAATGATGTATACTTTAATTTGCCATTTGACTGTCGGATCCAAAAACCAAATTCCATATAGCAACCTGTAAAAATTTTATTTCCTATTACTTTTACAGATCTAACAATGGTTTCATTTGGTGACGGATACAATTCCCAATTAGACCCGTTAAACTCTAACAATCCCTCATTATTAGCAAAGAAAACATAATGATTCGCATCTTGAGAAATCATCCAGTTCTGGTTGCCTGCTCCATAAATTGTAGAAGCATATTTGACAATGGGCGGCAACTCTTGAGAAAAAGCACAGTAGGAAAATAAAAATAGTAAAAGATGTAGTTTTGCTTTCAAAGGAATCTTGATGTTAATTATTTCAAAAATAAACTTAAAAATAGCATTTATTTATGGGATAGAAAACATAAAAACTATACATATCCCAAAATCACTATTAT
>NZ_JBWJVK010000072.1:0-5513 GCF_056428945.1 Flavobacterium sp. GNP010
TCCTATGATTTTTATTATCATTGTACTGATAGTGAAGATAGAACCACAATTCAAAAGCATCATTTGAATAAGCTATTTTATACCCACATTTTTTCCCTTTAGTAATCGCATTATCAAAATCTGCAAACTCTTTTTCACCTCTTTTAAAATCCATGTCGAAAACGCACCAAACTTCATCATATATTTTAATACTATTTTTTACAATTTCTATAGTTGATTCAATTAGCTTTAATTTACTTTCTCCTTTCAAATCAATTGCTTCAACTGTAAGTGTTAAAACAGGAAATGATTCAAAGTATAATTTTTCCGTTTGACCCTCACAGATAATTAAAATTGTCTTTTTAACTTCTCTAGTTTCTATTTCATATACTGAGGCTTTGGCTTTTTTAAGCCAAGGTTTTTCAGACTTAATGTCAGTTATTTTTAATGCTTTAGTCTTTTTAGGCATTCGAAACAGAATTAATTAATTTGTCAAAATCTCCTAAAAAAGGAATTGCTCCATATTTACCTTGAATATAATCCTTTTCAAAGGAGGCATTATTTCTAACTCCTTTAAACTCAACAAGAGAATATAAATGACTCGCACCAAACTGGTCTTTTTCCACAAACTCAATCTGATCTCTTCTTAATAAGTCGTTGGACAATAGGTTTGTGTCGTGTGTAGTAAAAATTAATTGTGAGCCAATATTGGAAGTTGAATTAAATAATTCAACAATTTTTTTTGTTAATAATGGATGAAATCTAGCATCAAATTCGTCAATAATGATTGGTCTATTATTCTTCAGTGCCTCATAAATAAAAGGACTTAATTCAAATAATTTTTGTGTCCCTTCTGATTCATTACTACTGAATGGAAACGATTCGTTCTCGACTACCTTTAGATTGTCATCATATTTTTTTCTAAATGAGATTAATAGTTTTCTCTTTTTCTGTTTTGTTAATTCCTTTTTAGTTTCATCTTCATTTTCACTTTCTTCCGAATCAATTTCAGGCACATCCATAGAATTAATATCTTCAATACCTACATCTCCATATTTCAAAAAATTTACAATGTATTTTTTCTTTTCACTGTTTGTAATAGCATCTCCAGCAAATCTCATCATTCCTTGATGTCCTAATCCACTGATTATAATTGTTGAGCCGATTGCATTAATTAAATCTTTAGATAATTTACCAAAGCCAAAAGTGGCGAGTGTTGATAAAAACAATGAATTATTTCTAAAAATCTCATTTTCCTCTGTTTCTTCTTCAAATAGACTGACTAATTTATATCCTTCGTTGTAATTTTTTTTATCTAATTCAATGATTTTTTTTCCTTCTCTAATGAATAATGGAAGTTCTCTTTTTTTTGGGGTAGAATACAACCATTCAGAATAAATTTTTTCATCATCTACTTCAAATCCATATCTATATTTAATATTATTATGCCAAAAAATTAGTTGAAAAAAACTTGGTTCATTTTCTGTTTTTGTGGATAGTCGGAAAGAATCTACCAAATATAAAATATCTTCATCTTTAATTGAAGTTTTAATGATTCTAATAAATGTAACTAATGCCTTAATAATATTGCTTTTACCGCTAGCATTTGCGCCGTAAATAGCTTTAGTCTTTAAAAATAAATTAGAGTTTTCATCTATAACATTATTGACATCAATTTCTTTATTATGAGATTTGATTTTTGCTGCTGATAAATTTAAAGTCTGAATTTCTTTAAATGACTTAAAGTTACCAAAACTAAATTCTTGAATTTTCATCTTATTAGATTATTTGTAATTATTTTGTAAATATACAGATAAGAATTAATTTTTCCGCTAATTAACGTTTTTTTAATATTACCGCCAACTTGTATATAGCCGAAACAAACTTTCATATTTACATCTAAACCAATGTATATTGACAAAGGTTTGTCTCACTTCGTATTTTTCAAATATATTAAGATTTTCTTACAAGTCATTAAAAAAAAAGACGCGTCATTGCTATGTCTTGCGTGAGGGATGGCAGCGAAAATCCTTTGTGTTTTTTAACCTTAATTTATTTCAGGCTCTAAAAAAAAACAAAGATTGTAGCGAACAGCCCGACCCAAAGTGGCGAGGAGGAACGACGAAGCCAACTGCAGGGTCACGCCCAAATGCCACTACGTACTCGCTGAAATTCATAAAAAATCCGCAACTCTAGACTTACATCACAAGGAGCGGATTTAGCAAACTAAAATCTAAAAAAACTAATAACTACTACTTCTAACTAAACTCTTTATCTGGATTGTATCCTAAATACGGCATGGCAATTTCCTTGAAAATAACGCCATAGTCCTCTAATTCTTTTAAAATAGGTTCATATACCTCTTTGCGAATAGGCAATTGAACGCCTGGCGTGGTAATTTTGCCATTCAAAATCAATAATGTGGCCATCGCTACGGGTAAACCTACTGTTTTTGCCATTGCGGTATAGGTTTGATCGTCGCCAATGCAAACCATTTTGGAATCTATTTGCTCTTTTTTGCCATTTAATTTGTAGCCAAATTTATGGTACATGACAATCATATCTTTGTCGTCTTCTTCGAGCGTCCAACTGTCGGTTAATATTTTTTCTAAAATTTTAGCGGGTGTAGCATCTTTCAAACCCACTATTTTATTAGGATTAAACAAGTCGAGTTCTAGTAACTTGTCCCACATAATGTCATCTTGGTCAATTTTTAAGATTAAACGGGTTTTGATTTCGACAGAATCTGTGGGGTGATAGGGCAAAAATGAATTTACAAAATCACGGTAACTCATGTTTTCTGAGTTTTCCATGATGTAACTGTCATCGGTCATACCTAACTGCACAAACATGGTCCATGCTTTAGAGAAACCTACTCTTCTGATTGTTCCTCTGTACAACGTAAGCACATTATCTAAACCATACACGCTGCGGTATTTAAGCGAATCCCTGTTAGAATACGCTTCAAAGCGACCATACCCTTCTACTTGTAAAAACTCGGTTCTGCGAAACAAATTACAATACGGAATGTATTTATACGTTCCTTCCTGTATAAATTTAGCAGCGCCACCTTGACCGGCAAGCACTACATTGCGTGGCGCCCAAGTAAATTTATAATTCCAAAGATTCGTATCCGATTCGGGAGCAACTAAACCACCACAAAAGGACTCAAAAAGAATCATTTCGCCACCTTTCTCCTTGATGGCATCAATCACTTTCATCGCACTCATGTGATCAATTCCAGGATCGAGTCCAATTTCATTCATGAAAATTAGATTATTTGCTTTGGCAGCTTCATCTAATTCCTGCATGGCATCACTGACATAGGAGGCAGTAACTAAACTTTTTTTGTACACAATACAATCTCTTGCTACTTCAATATGCAAATGAGCGGGCAACATCGAGATGACAATATCGGCATTTTCAATCGCTTTTTTTCGTTGCTCATTATCATAAATATCTAAAGCTATTGCAGTTGCGTTTTTGTGATCGTTGGTTTTACGCTGGGCTAAAGCCAATGATAAATCACCAATGACAAGGTGCAACTTCTCTTTTTCGGATTTGTCTAAAAGATATTGAATAAGAGATGAAGCTGATCTTCCCGCACCGATGATTAAAATTTGTCTCATTTTGAAATATTTGTAACACAAACATACATAATTGTTGTATTTATAACAAATGAAGTCGGTTTTATTTCTCTAATTACAAATAACAGTGTCGATTTTTTGTTTGTAGAGTAAAACTAAGCCCGCAAATCCTTTTATATTTATGGGATATAAAATACTTTTGTATTAAAGACAACACTATGAAATCAAAAATTGTAACAACAGCCACTATCTTAGGAATGATTGCCATTATTTTAGGCGCTTTTGGGGCTCATGCCTTAAAAAAATTCCTCGCAGTAGAGCAGTTGGCCACTTTTGAAACTGGCGTACGCTACCAAATGTATCATGCGTTATTTTTATTGTTTATCGGTTTATATGATGAATTGACTGATGCGGTAAAAAAAACAATCTATTATTTAGTACTAAGTGGCGTGATTTTATTCTCTGGTTCGATTTATCTATTGGCTACAAATGACCTTATGGCATTTGATTTTAAACGCATCGGATTTGTAACACCCATTGGCGGGCTACTATTAATAATGGCTTGGGGAGTTTTATTAGTAACACTGTTAAATAAAAATCACAAAATCAGAAGAATTAAAGACTAACTGAAATATAATTTCTACTTTTGCACTCTATAAAAAAGTAACTATACACAATAAATTTATGGACAACAACACCCTTTTCACGCAATCGATTTCGTTAAAAGATTTAGGAATTGAAAGTACCAAAATTCACTACCAGTTATCTCCAGAAGAATTACACAACATTACCATACAAACTAATCAAGGAGTAGAAAGCTCCACAGGCGCTTTAGCGGTTAACACAGGTGAATATACCGGTCGCTCTCCTCAAGATCGTTTTATCGTAAGAGATAGTATTAGTGAAGATTTAGTTTGGTGGGGGAAAGTAAATATTCCGTTTGAACCTGCTGCTTTTGAAGCTTTGTACAATAAAGTAACCACTTATTTAGCTGATAAAGAAGTTTTTGTAAGAGATGCATACGTTTGCTCTGACCCAAATTATAGATTAAATGTTCGCGTTATTACTGAAACACCTTGGGCAAATTTATTTTGCTACAATATGTTCCTACGACCTGAAGCAGCTGAACTTGCCAATTTTGCACCAGAATGGACTGTACTTTGCGTACCAAGTTTTATGGCTGATCCTGCTATTGATGGAACGCGCCAAAGCAATTTTGCTATTTTAGATTTCACTAAAAAAGTAGTGTTAATAGGCGGAACCGGATATACTGGAGAAATGAAAAAAGGAATTTTCTCTGCTTTGAATTTCATTTTACCTGTTTTCAAAAATACATTACCTATGCACTGTAGCGCCAATGTAGGGAAAGATGGTGATACTGCTATTTTCTTTGGATTATCAGGAACTGGAAAAACAACTTTATCTGCAGATCCTAACCGTAAATTGATTGGTGATGATGAACACGGATGGACCAATGAAAACACGGTATTTAATTTTGAAGGAGGTTGTTATGCTAAAGTCATCAACCTTACCGAAGAAAACGAACCAGATATTTTTAGAGCGATAAAAAAAGGCGCCATATTAGAAAATGTAGTTTTAGACAAAGAAACAAAAACAGTTGATTTTGAAGATGTTTCAATCACTCAAAACACTCGCGTTAGTTACCCAATTTATCATATAGACAACATCCAAGAAGGATCTATTGGAGAAAACCCAAAAAATATATTTTTCCTAACGGCTGATTCTTTTGGAATATTACCTCCAATTTCAAGATTGACCCCAGGACAGGCCGCGTACCACTTTATTTCTGGTTACACAGCAAAAGTGGCAGGAACTGAAGCAGGAGTAACCGAACCGCAACCTAATTTTTCTGCTTGTTTTGGAGCCCCTTTTATGCCACTACACCCAACAAAATATGCTGAGATGTTGAGTAAAAAAATGAAAGAT
>NZ_JBWJVK010000073.1:0-5174 GCF_056428945.1 Flavobacterium sp. GNP010
CGGTACAAAAGTATGATAACTAGAAATACGGTTATAGGAGGGATGATACCAACTTCTTCATAAAACATGGGATCTCCGGCTGCAGATCCTAAAGCAATAATGATAACTGTTTCAAAAACAGATAATTGCTTCACGCCACGTTTTCCAGCTACTTTTAATGTCAGCAATAAAACGGTAAACATTATGGTAGAACGGAAAATGACTTCTAAAAGAAATGATTCTGGTAAGTCATTGTATAATAATCGGTTCCATTCAAAGATTTCTGTCATAACTAAAATTTAATTGCTAACCTCCAAACAGGCTATTTGCGAATATTCATCTGCATTTATAAAATCTTTGATCAGCAGATTTTTTGAATTTAATAGATCTGCCAGAAAATCAGTTTTGGTATTTCCAAAACGCAACCAAATTATTTTTGGTGGAAAACCTTTAAAATTGGATAAATCAAAAAAATCGGCATCAAAAGTTACAATAGTAAATTTGTTTTCTTTGGCATACTTCCATATTTCAATATCGGAATAATTTTCAATTCCGAGTTGTCTGACTTGTTTTGAGTTAGGGAAATTTTCTTCAATTTTAGAGATAATTCTAAAAGAAATATTTTGGTCAAACAATAAACTCACGATGCGATTTGAATTTTGTGTTCTCTATCGGCTGCGTAAGCAAGACAAGCTTTGATTTGATTTTCATCAAGTTCCGGAAAGTCTTCGATGATTTCATTCGTTGTCATTCCGTTTGCCAGCCAATTTAAAACATCAAAAACTGTAATTCTGGTTCCAATTATTGTTGGTTTACCAAATCGAACTTCTGAATTTATTGCGATATATTGTTTGTAATCGATCATGAGAATTTTGTTTTATACAAAGTTAACGAAATAATCAGTTATTCGTGCAAAGACAATTCTATCGCATTAGTAAACAAATCCTCCAGTGCAATGCCAGCGGCTTTGGCTTGTTGCGGAATCAAACTTTCTGTTGTTAATCCTGGAATAGTATTCATTTCCAGCATGTGTGGTTCTCCGTTTACCAATATAAATTCGCTTCTAGAGAAGCCTTTCATTTTGAGTACTTCGTAAGCGCGTTTGGCTATTTCGCTCACTTTTTGGGTAATTTCGTCTGAGATTCTTGCCGGTGTGATTTCCTGAGATTTACCCAAATATTTGGCCTCATAATCGAAGAAATCATTATCAGAAACAATTTCAGTTATTGGAAGTACAGTTACAGTTCCTTTATAATTGATCACTCCCACAGAAACTTCGGTGCCGTCAAGGAAACTTTCTATAATGATTTCATTGTCTTCTTTGTAAGCGACTTCTATCGCGATTGGCAATTCGACAACAGTTTTTACTTTTGAAATTCCGAAACTAGAACCGGCTTTATTGGGTTTTACAAAACAAGGCAAACCAACTTTAGCGACAATTTCGTCTGTATTGATGGCGTCGCCTTTGTTTAAGTAATAAGATGTTGCGGTTTTTATTCCGTATGGTTTTAAAACGGATAATAAATCACGTTTGTTGAACGTTAATGCGGCTTGGTAATAATCGCAGGATGTTTGCGGAATATGCAATAATTCGAAATACGCTTGCATCAATCCGTCTTCTCCTGGTGTTCCGTGAATGGCATTGAAAACACAGTCGAAAGTGATTTTGTTTCCATTAACGGTTACAGAAAAATCATTTTTATCGATAGGGAATTCAGCGTCATTAGCATCAACATAGACCCATTTTTCTTTAAAAATATGAATTCGGAATCCGTTGTATTTTGTTTTGTCCAGAAATTGATAGACGACGTTTCCGCTGATAAGTGAGATTTTATACTCGCTGGAATATCCGCCCATGATGATGGCTATATTTTTCATTTTTTATAGGATAATTGTTGTGAAAACGATTTGTTTTTAGCCCCGATAGCAGCGATATCCTTTCTTTTTTTTCTTTAAAAAAGCAAAGATATAAGCGAATAGCGGGAAATAGCTCCTGAAAATCATCAGTACTAATCCTAAAAACTATTAAACAAAATTATCATTTTTTTTGAAACGAAATAGCTTTATCTTTGCCACATATAAAAATAAATTTATGAGTTTACGTAAGTACCTAACTAGTCGTGTTTTTCTTATACAAATGTTAATTGCAATAACCATCATTGCGGCTTTGGGGTATTTGTTTATGCATTGGCTGACGTTTACAACGGATCATGGTCACGAAATTGCGGTTCCAAACTTAAGTAAATTGACTGAAGAGCAAGTGGAGGAAAAGCTAGATGAAATGGATTTAGATTATGTCCTTTTGGATAGTGTGGATTATAGAAGCGATTTTCCGCAGTATAGTGTTGTGGAACAAGATCCGTCACCAGGGACTATGGTTAAAGTGGGTCGAAAAATTTACATTAAAATAAATACGTCAGGTTTTTCATCTGTACGAGTTCCTGATTTAATCGAAAAAACGTATCGTGAAGCGGTTCCTACACTGAAAGCATTAGGACTTGAGGAGGGTACTATTACGTATGTTCCTAACTTAGGAAAGGATATGGTTCTGGAAATGCGTTTTAAAGGGAGAAATCTAAAAGTAGGAGACCGTGTTTTGAAATCATCTAAAATTGATTTGGTTTTAGGCGATGGAAAAATGAGTTATGAAGAAGAAGAAACTGCAGCAGATACTCTGGCTGCTCCAATAGAAGAAACACCAGTTGATGAACAATAATATAGATACAATAGATTTAGAAGACGAGTTATTTGAACATTTTAGATTTGAAGTTCCCAAAGGCCAAGCATCCTTGCGAATTGATAAATACTTGATGAGCCTGATACAAAACGCGACTCGCAATAAAATACAAACTGCAGCAACCGAAGGAAATATTTTTGTAAACGATGCTACGGTAAAATCGAATTACAAGGTAAAAGCCAATGATGTGGTTCGCGTGATGCTTACCCATCCTCCATACGAAAACCATATTATTCCGGAGAATATACCGCTTGATATTGTGTATGAAGATGATACCCTTTTATTGATTAACAAATTGCCAGGAATGGTGGTTCATCCTGGTCACGGGAATTATACTGGAACCTTGGTACATGCATTGGCCTATCATTTTGATAATTTGCCAATGAACAGCAGCGAACGTCCTGGGCTAGTTCATAGAATTGATAAGGATACTTCGGGTTTATTAGTGATCGCTAAAACCGAAGCAGCGATGACACATCTAGCTAAGCAATTTGAAGCCAAAACTTCGGAAAGAGAATATGTAGCTTTGGTTTGGGGAAATGTAGTTGAGGATAAAGGAACTATTGAAGGCAACTTAGCAAGACACTTGAAAGATCGCATGCAAATGGCGGTTTTTGCTGACCCTGAAATAGGTAAACCAGCAATAACCCATTATAAAGTTTTAGAGCGTTTTGGGTATGTAACGTTGATTTCGTGCCAACTAGAAACCGGTAGAACACACCAGATTCGTGCACACTTAAAACACATAGGACATCCATTATTTAATGATGAGCGCTATGGTGGTCATTTGATTTTGAAAGGAACTACGTTTACCAAATACAAACAGTTTATAGACAACTGTTTCAAAGCGTTACCAAGACAAGCTTTACACGCCAAAACGTTAGGGTTTGTGCATCCTACAACTGGTGAAATGATGCGTTTTGACACAGAACTTCCGCAGGATTTACAGGATTGCATCGAGAAATGGCGAGGCTATTCAAAATCCCATGGTACAGACGAAGTAGAAGAATAAAATATGAGAAGCCCCGTATTGGGGTTTTTTTGTGGATTTAATCGTGGTACATTATATTTTGAAACTATTATTATAGGCTCGCAATAGCTTTTCAAAAAAAAGTCTCAAATTCTCTCGATTTTATTGGAAGAATTTGAGACTTCTTAGCTTAAATACATCTCCATTGAAATTTAGGAAATGCTTTTGTGTGTATTATTTTTTATCTACTACAGGTCTGTTTTCTCGATTGGCCAGTTCCCAGGCAGTTACAAATGCAAATTGTGTTCTTTTAGCCAAAGCATCATACTCTATTTTGTCTGGACTGTCCGTAGGTTTATGATAATCAGCATGAACGCCATTAAAAAGAAAAACAGATGGTATTCCTAATTTAGCAAAGTTATAATGATCAGAACGCTCATAGAAATGGTTTGGATCTTTAGGATCATTGAACCTGTAATCTAAATCTAGTTTAGTGTAAGTGGCGTTTGCAGTAGTACAAATAGCATCTAAATCTGTTGACAGACGGTCTGCGCCAATTACATAAACGTAGTTGTTACTTCCAGCATGTGCTTCATCACGGCGGCCTATCATATCGATATTAATATCAGTTATAGTATTGGCAATGGGAAACAGTGGATTTTCAGAATAATAACGAGAACCATGTAAGCCGTGTTCTTCGCCAGTAACATGAAGAAAAAGGATAGATCTTTTAGGACCATTTCCTGCTTTTTTCGCCATTTGGAATGCTTGTGCAATTTCTAATAATGCCACTGTTCCAGAACCATCATCATCTGCACCATTATAAATTTCTCCATTACGTGCTCCCACGTGATCGTAGTGCGCAGAAATTACCAATATTTCATTTGGTTTTTCTGAACCTTCGATAAAGGCCCAAATATTTTCAGAATCGGGCAGGTTCTCATTGTACTTGGCATTTAGGAATGCAGCTGGAATTTTTTGATAATAGTCAGCGGCAATAGTAGGATAGGGAATGCCGTTTTTCTTGTATTGATCAATAAGGTAAACACCTGCTTTTTTTTGTCCTGCTGAACCGGTTTCGCGACCTTCCATCTCGTCTGCAGCTACAATATACAAGTGAGTTTTTAATTCATCTGCGGTAATGGTATTCATGTATTTTGTAGGTTCAGTAACTGCGGTACTGATTTTTTGTGAGGTACAGCTACTCGTTAAAACGATAAGTATACCTAGTAAAGAAATTTTTTTCATGATTTTTTAATGTAAATTGATAAAGGTGTAAATAACATATAATGATAAAAGTAATATAATTATGATGACGTTTATGAAAAACAGCACGCTAGTTTTAATAAAGGATACCACGCGTTTTTCTCCGTAAAAACGATGGTGTGCTGGATAGAAATAATAGAGCATCCAGCCGATACCAATTGTGTTAACTATTATTTGAATAAATGTGAGAACGGTAGATTCAATAACCGCATCAATCCCCTT
>NZ_JBWJVK010000074.1:0-4441 GCF_056428945.1 Flavobacterium sp. GNP010
TTTTTTTTTTTTTTTTTTTTTTTTTTTTTTTTTTTTTTTTTTTTTTCTTTTTTTTTGGAGCATAATATTTTTAAAACTGTGCAGTTTCAGTAGAGTCTTTCATTGCAGTTGTAGAGGATTTACCAATTGTCACGGTGTTTTGTACTGCATCAAAATAGGATGTTCCTACAAAACCTTGGTGTTTTACGGCTTTGAATCCGTGTTGTTGCAACGCAAATTCTCTTTCTTGTAATTCAGAATATCCGGCCATTCCTCTTTCTTTGTAGGCTTTAGACAATTCAAACATACTTGTATTTAGCGCGTGAAATCCAGCTAAAGTAATGAATTGGAATTTGTATCCCATTGCAGCAAGATCCTCGCGGAACGTTTCCATTTCAGCAACTGATAATTTTGCGGCCCAATTAAATGATGGAGAACAATTGTATGCCAACATTTTTCCTGGGAATTTTGCGTGAATTCCTTCAGCAAATTTTCTTGCGTAATCAAGATCCGGATTGCTGGTTTCCATCCAAATCAAATCGGCGTATGGTGCGTAACTCAATCCTCTATCAATACCTTGTTCTACGCCACAGTTCACGTAGAAAAATCCTTCTCCTGTTTTTTCACCCGTGATGAATTTTGCATCTCTTGGATCAATGTCGCTAGTTAGTAAGTTGGCAGCATCAGCATCAGTTCGGGCAACTACAATGGTAGGTGTTCCCATAACATCAGCGGCTAAACGGGCTGCAATTAGTTTATTGATAGCTTCTTGCGTAGGAACTAATACTTTACCACCAAGGTGTCCACATTTTTTTGCAGAACTCAATTGGTCTTCAAAGTGAACTCCTGCAGCTCCTGCTTCAATCATCGCCTTCATTAACTCAAAAGCGTTTAGGTTTCCACCAAAACCTGCCTCGGCATCGGCAACAATAGGTACTAAGTAGTCTTTTTTGTCTGTAGTTCCGTTTACTACCTGTATTTGGTCTGCACGTAAAAGTGCATTATTAATTCGTTTTACTACTAATGGAACGCTGTTCGCAGGATATAAAGATTGGTCAGGGTACATTTCCCCTGCAACATTGGCATCTGCTGCTACTTGCCATCCGCTCAAATAGATAGCGTCTAATCCTGCTTCTACTTCTTGAATGGCTTGGTTTCCCGTTAGTGCGCCAAGTCCAGCTACAAAATCCTGAGAATTTAGTTTACTCCACAAGGTATTAGCTCCAATTCTGGCGACACTGTGTTCAATTTGATACGATCCTTGTAATTTCACCACTTCTTCAGCAGTGTAAGGACGCTCGATGCCGTTCCATCTTGGGTTTGTAATCCAGTCGGTAACTAATTCTTGAATTCTTGTTTCAGTAGTTTTCATAGTGTTTGTAATAGTTAAAAGGTGTTTAATAATTTTATATTGATGCTAATTGTAGTGTATTTGCTATTGATTTTAAATGTATTTGTATCCAGGAAGGGTTAAAAATTCGATAAAGGTGTCGTTAACAACAAGCTCGTCCAATAATTGTTCTGCCAGTCTGTATTTTTGTTTTTCATGATTTTCATCCCCAACTAAATTTCTTATTTTTTCAAATTCTTCCATGGCTAAGCGATGGTAATAACTTTCATTTAATATTTTTCCATTGTCTAAAATCACTTTGTTTTGGAGCCACTGCCACAATTGTGATCTTGAAATCTCAGCCGTAGCGGCATCTTCCATCAAGTTGTGTAAAGCTGCTGCACCTTGGCCGTTGAGCCATGAAGCAAGGTATAAAACGGATATGCTGATGTTTTTTCGAATCCCTTCTACGGTAATACTTCCTTTTGGGGTTTCTAGCAAGTCCTGTTCGGTCACTTTTATATCTTCTCGTTTTACGTGAATTTGATTTTTATTCGGCATGTGTTGGTCAAATACGTTCATGGCAAGCGCAACTAAATCGGGATGTGCCACCCAAGTGCCATCATGACCATTTTTCACTTCACGTTCTTTATCAGCTATTACTTTATTGAAAGCAATGGCATTAGCTGCTTCATCATTTTTTATCGGAATCTGAGCTGCCATACCACCTATAGCGTGAATGCAACGTTTGTGACATCTTTGAATCACCAGTTGAGAATAAGCACTCATAAAAGGTGAAGTCATGGTCACTTGGTCGCGGTTTGGAACAATAAATGCGGGGTTATTTCGTAATTTTTTAATGTAAGAAAAGATATAATCCCATCGCCCGCAGTTCAAACCAACAATATGATCTCTTAGCTCATAAATGATTTCGTCCAATTGAAAACTAGCCGTTATCGTTTCGATTAGAACGGTGGCTTTGAACGTCCCATTTTGTTCACCCAAATAATCCTGTGCAAATTCAAACACTTCATTCCACCATCTTGCTTCTAAATAATGCTCGAGTTTGGGCAAATAAAAGTAAGGTGCCGTGCCTTTTTTAATTAGTTCTAAGTGATTGTGAAACGCATACAAGCCAAAATCAACTAGAGAACCCGAAAGAGGCTGACCATTAATAAGCATATTTTTTTCAGATAAATGCAAACCTCTTGGGCGCACGAGCAATACGGCAGTTATATCTTTTAAGCTGTATTTTTTGTTTTTTACTGTATCCTCAAGACTTATGGTTTTATTTACGGCGTCTTTTAAATTTTGTTGCCCCGTCATTAAATTACTCCATGTAGGTGACGTGCTGTCTTCAAAATCAGCCATGAAGGTTTTTGCGCCAGAATTGAGAGCATTAATAACCATTTTTCGATCTACAGGACCAGTTATTTCAACTCGTCGATCTAATAAATCAGTAGGAATGGCCGCTGCACGCCAATTACTTTCTCTGATGTTTTTAGTTTCAGCAGGAAAAGTAGGCAATGCGCCTGCATCAAATAAAGCTTGTTGTTTTTTTCGATTTTCTAAAAGTACAAGTCGCTGTGGATTGAAATTTTCATGAAGTAAGGACAAGAAAGTCATTGCTTCATCAGTTAAGATTTCCGGATAATGTTCCGTAGTTTCTTCTGAAAAATTTAACAAATTATCTGAATATACTTCTTTAAAATTCATGATTTACTTATTTAATGAAACACTTATTGGCTTTTTGATAAGAATATTTAATTATTCAACACTGCAATACTACAAAAAGTTTTTTACAAAACAAGCGAACGTACGCTAAAAATTGAAAATAATTTTTTTGACGTCAATTTTTTTTGATGTATCTTTGAAATATGAACATAGAAAAGGATTATATCAAGCTGATTTTTGGACTGAAACTTAAGCAAGCGCGGACGAATAAAAATTTATCCTTATTTGGCTTAGCCAAAATCACCGACTTGTCAAAATCGTATTTAAACGAAATTGAAAAAGGGAAAAAGTATCCCAAAACTGATAAAATCATTCTGCTTTCTGAGAAATTGGAGGTTTCGTATGATAGTATGGTGTCTTTAAAGCTGGATAATAATTTGGCGCCGATTGGTGAAATATTGAAATCAGGTATTTTGAAAGAGATTCCGTTGGATCTTTTTGGCATACAGGAAAATGACTTGATTGATATTATTGCAAATGCTCCTGCAAAAGTCAATGCGTTTATCAGTACCATTATTGAGATTGCACAACATTATAATTTGACAAGAGAGAGTTTCTTTTTGGCTTCTTTGCGCTCGTATCAAGAAGCGCATACCAACTATTTTGAAGATTTAGAACAAAAAGTCATACAGTTTTTCCAATCGTTTCATGTTAATATGGAGGTTCAAATTTCTATTGAAGAACTGACCGCAATTTTGATTGAAGAATATGGTTATACGATCGAAGAATTGGTTTTTTCGGAGCAAGATCAGTTGGGCGATTTGCGATCTATTTTTGTTCCAAAAAGCAAAACACTACTACTTTCAAAGGATATAGACGAGCCACAAAAAGCCTTTATATTAGCCAAAGAAATCGCTTATAATTATCTCCAAATCACAGAACGATTGTATACGTTCAGTTGGATTAAGTTTGATAACTTTGATCAGGTCCTCAATAATTTTTACGCTTCTTATTTTGCAGGAGCCTTGCTTATTCCTAGGCAAAAATTAATAGATGAACTCAATGTTTTTCTGTCAAAATCAGATCCAAAACCGCAAGAGATGGTCGCTTTAATGAGTAGTTTTAACGTATCACCTGAATCTTTTTATCAAAGACTGACAAATATTTTACCTAAAGATTTTCAGTTAAAAAATCTCTTTTTTCTGCGTTTATCCCATCAAATAGGAACCGATACGTATCAGATAAAAAAAGAGTTGCACATTACCAATCAGCAAGAACCGCATGCAAACGAGATGAATGAGCATTATTGCCGCCGTTGGGTTTCTATACGTACTATTGAGGAGTCTTTGAGGCAACAGAAAAGTCATTTTTTTGATGCGCAAATTTCCAGTTATGAAAATAGTAAAAATGAATATTTAGTCTTTTCATCCGCCACACCTGATCCTTTCAAAACCAATT